>JAAFHS010000082.1 GCA_013298485.1 Rhodobacterales bacterium | reverse complement strand
GGCGGATGAACTACCGTTACCTCGGAAGATACAAGACGCTCGCCTTCGGGGTCTGGCCCGATGTCGATCTGGCGGGTGCCCGAGCCAAGCGTGACGACGCGCGCAAGCTGCTCGCCAACGGTCGCGATCCTTCGGAACAAGCCAGGCTGGACAAGATTGCAGCGAGCGTCGCTGCTGCCAACACGTTCCAGCCGGTCGCCGAAGAATGGTATGCCAAAGCCGAGAAGGAAGGGTTGGCGCCCGCCACGCTGAACAAAATCCGCTGGCTGCTCGATTTCGCCTACCCGTCACTCGGCAATCGCCCGATTGCGGAAATTCTCCCGCACGAACTGCTGCTGGTCCTTCGCAAGTTCGAGGCCAAGGGGCGGCACGAGTCCGCGAAACGGCTGCGCAGCACTTGCGGGCAGGTGTTCCGCTATGCCATCGCGACGGCCCGCGCCAATCGTGACATATCCGCTGATCTGCGCGGCGCGCTTGCCTCGGTCAAGGTCACGCACAGGGCGGCTATTACAAGGCCGGTGGAAGTGGGTTCGCTGCTGCGGGTCATCGACAGTTATCAGGGCCATCCGATGACGCTGGCGGCCCTCCAATTGCTTCCTCACGTCTTCGTCCGTCCCGGCGAACTTCGCCATGCGGAATGGAGTGAGTTCGATCTGGAAAATGCGATCTGGACCATCCCGGCGGTCAAGACGAAGATGCGTCGCGAACATCGGGTGCCGCTGTCTCGGCAGGCGCTGACGATCATTGTTGGTATCGAAACTGATGCTCGATTGAGTCCGTTGGTCTTTCCTTCGTTGCGTTCGGCCAAACGCCCGATGTCGGAGAACACAATCAACGCGGCCCTTCGTCGTCTCGGCTATGCCCAGGACGAAATGACCGCGCACGGCTTCCGTGCGATGGCGAGCACATTGCTCAACGAAATGGGCAAGTGGAATCCTGATGCTATCGAACGGCAACTCGCCCATGCGGATGGCAACAAGGTTCGTCGTGCCTATACGCGGGGAGAGTACTGGGATGAGCGGGTTCGGATGATGCAGCACTGGTCTGACTATCTCGACCGGCTCCGCGACGGCACGACGATCATTAAAGCGAAGATCGGGGCGCCGTAAGCCGATACTCAGCGCTTCTGCGTTTGGACAAGCCGCTTCAGGCTGGCGACCGTGATGAGAGTTGAGGCACCGACCTTGATTGTATCGAGTTTGCCTGCCGCGATCAGCTCGTAAATCTTCGACCGCCCGATGCCGGTCAACTGCACGCCTACCGGGATGCGCACGGTCAGCGGCTCAATCGGGAGCGTGACGGGCAGTGACCCAAACCAGATCGTCTTCGTTTTCGCTCCCTTCTTGGCAACATTTCCGGCACCCATATCGCAATCCTAGGCTAAAGGGCGGCGGCGGATCGACCGGATGGAGTCATGGCCATGCCGGTCGATCCGTCGCCGCTCGCATTGTCGCCGAACCGTCCCGGAAAACGAACCAGACATTTCCGCGACGTTGCACGTTGTTGTGCGACGGAGCGCTGTGCGAAGGAAAAGCGCTGCACTCCGACGCCTGCCAAAAGCCACATCGGCTCAACGATGTTTGGCGACTCATAGTTCGATGCCTGGCATTGCCTTTCGCAAGATGCTGAAGTGTTCCTCGCTTGTCATGGCGCGAATGCCGCACATCGCGCCAAGCAATTCAGATCACTGGAAAAGGGATGAGCTTGCAGGCTGCGCCCATGTGGCGCGATGTGCAATTTCTCCCTGTAACCATCTGAAAAACCACAACCGTCCGTGGCCGCACCTCGTGGTCTTTATCCTGCCATCGGTCAGCCGCGAACACGGCACTACGCCGACAAACGCCACGGAACGCCAAGGATCGGACCTTGGTTCGGGCATTTTGATTGGTTCTTAGGTCCAATGGGGGCCGATTTCACGCAAGTCAACGTCGGTGATCACACGGTCAGCACAAGTGCCCCGGTCGTTCGGCGCGTTTCAAGATCACGATGGGCGTCCGCTGCACGTGCCAGCGGGTAGAGGTTCGGTGCAGCAAGCTTCACCTCGCCGGACCTAAGCGTGCCAAAGAACCGCGATACATGCGGGGCCAGCTTGTCGGGCGTATCTGTGTAATGGGCATAGTTTGGCCGGGACAGGGTGATGGATTTCGACGCAAGCCGGTCGATATCATGGCTGCCGACTGGCCCCGATGCCTGACCAAAACTGACTAAGTGGCCGCGTGTGGCAGTGGCCTCCAGGGACCCCGCAAAGGTGGTCCGGCCCGCGCTATCAAACACGACATCAGCACCCTGCCCCTGCGTCGCGGCCAGAACGGTGGGCGCGAAATCCTGCGCTGTGTAGTCGATCACGAGGTCGGCCCCGAGGCTTTCGACCAAGCCCACTTTCGCAGTCGACGTGGTCGCGATGACCCGTGCCCCCAGGGCCATTGCCCATTGCACAAGTATCTGTCCGATGCCCCCGGCGGCGGCGTGGATCAGGACGGTCTGGCCTGCCTGCACCCGTCCGATGTCGTACAGAAGGAAACTTGCACTGACGCCTTTCAGGAGGCTCGCGGCAGCCGTTTGATCACTGATGTCGTCGCCCAGATGCACCATGAGGTCGGGCGACATGTTGCGGCGTTCGGCATAGGCCCCGACGGGTGGGCAGGCATAGGCGACGCGGTCGCCGATTGTGATGCCGGTCACGCCGTCGCCCAGTGCCTCGATGACCCCTGCCCCTTCCATCCCGGGCGTGCCGGGTGGGTCGAGCAGGGGGAAGTAACCCGAGCGGGTGTAGACGTCGATGAAATTGACCCCGATGGCAGTATGGCGGATTTGCACATGGCCAGGACCAGGGGGCGGTAGATCAACCTCCTGAAGATGCATCACCTCCGGGCCGCCGTGGCGGTCGATCACGATGGCGCGGTTGCGTGAATTGCCGGACCGGGTCGCAAGCGGTGATGTCGGCATCACAGACGGGGAAGACGACCGGGCGACGGGGGCGTCGCCGCGCAGCCGTGCCCGGATCGCCTCGAACCCCGCCAGATAGATGCCGTCGCGCACCAGCGCCGTCAATTCCGGCCCACGACCGGCAGGCGGGGTGAATTCCGACGACCATTCCCAGAAAGTCCCGCCACCGTCAGTGACCGGGCGCAGCCGCACCCGAGCGACATAGCGCATCAGCGGGATCGGTGAAGCCAGCAGGCAATAGCGGTATTCATGGGTCTGGTCCGACAGTGACAAAAGCTGCTCCCGCAGTTCGGACCCATCCTGAAGTCGGAACCGCCGCACCGCACCGATCATGTCGGCGGGGCCATCCTCGATCCGGCTTTGCGCAATCGCAGGATGCCAGCGGTCATGCGCGTTGAAATCGCGCAAGATCGCCCACACCTGGTCGATTGGCGCATCCAGTATCGTGCTTGCCAGAACCCGAACCATCCGGATGCGCCAGTTCCCTTATTTCATCTTCAGATCGGTGCCTTCAAACGTCGATACCATCGCCGCCATCAGACCATCGCGCGTCACATAGGCATCGGACCCCTTGTAGGGCTCTGCCAGCATATCGCCCGTCGCCACCCATTGCGCGTTCACCGTGCCGTCCACGATGAACACGTTCTCCGGTGTAAAGGTGATGCCCATCAGCCCGCCCTCGGCGGCAGGCTTGCAGAACCCCGCAAAAAGCTCACCAATCGCCTTGCGCCCCGTGATGATCGTGCCGCCCGACAAGTGGATTTCCGCATCATCCGGGTATTGCGCCATCAGGCGGTTCCAGTCGCAGGCGTTCAGCGCCGCGATATGTTCATCCACTACCGCCTGCGGCGTGGGTTGCGTGACCAATTCCGGCAACACCATCTCCTCGGTAAACGCAGGCAACGCCGCAAGCATTGCAACCGCGGCAAAAACTGTTCTAACCATTATCGTCTCCTCCATCTTTGTTGGGTTGGGACAGGCAACTGGGCGGTTCTTGATCTCACTCACCGACCGCTCAGTTGTTTTTTCAAAGCGTTGAACGCACTTTGAAACACGTTGCCGCCGATGTGGCGGGTCAACTCTTCCTCCCGGCCCGGCGGACAATCGAAATCGGCCTGCCACTCGGCAAAGGTCACATTGCCGTCGGTCACCGGCGTTAAGGACAATGTTGCAATGTAATCCGTCACCGCCATCGGGCTTTCGAGAATGCTGTATGTGCAGGACATGTCATAGTCCGACAGCGCCAGCAGTTTTTCCCGGATCACGCCGCCGTCCTTCAGCCGGAACGACCGGATGCAGCCGATCTGGTCGGCGCGCATCATGTTTTCGATCCGGCTGTCGTTTACGAACCCTGTCCAATTTGCCAGCCCGTTGAAATCGCGCACGATGCGCCAGACATCCGGGGCGGGTTCAGGGATTACGCAGGATGTATAGGCCCTTGCCACTGATCAATCGTCCCTGTTGTCGTCATCTTTGGGCGTCTTGCCCTTAGTCAGGCTTGCAATATCCTTCGCATCGCGCAGCACATCTGTCATGCGCCCCAAAGACCCGCCTTCGATCCCGATTTCCTTCATTAGGCTGTCGATCATCGGCGCCTGCACGCGGTAGCGCAGGGCAGAATCGATGACCTCATCCGTGACGTTCTTGCCGCCGCCGGTGCCCTGCCCCAGCCCTTCCACATGCAGAATCTTGATCGCGTCAATCTTTTCCATTGGTTTGACGCTTTCGCGCACGATGCCTTCTAGATGGTCCAGCAGCTTTTCACGCAGGCGGCCAGCCCGCGCGTCATCCGACAGCACGTTTTCCGCCTCGTTGATCGCCCGCGCGCCTTCTGCATCCACACTATAGCGGGTCGCTGCCAAGCCGGTTTCCACCGTCACCATCTCGGCCCTTGCTCGCGCGGCGATCAGCTCCGCCTCGGCCATGCGACCTGCGTTGATCAGGTCAGTCAGCTTGCGCCGTTCCGCAATCTCGCGTTCCCGCGCGGTCTGCGCCTGTTCTTCTGCCGCAATCGCCTTGGCACGGGCATTTTCAGACGCGGCCACAGCCGCCGACCGTTCCTCGGTCTTTTTCGCCACCTCAATCGCCTTTTGAATCTCTGCTATTTCCGACTTCGCAGCCCGCGCAATAGTCAGTTCCCGAATTTCGCTGGCCTTGATCAGCTTGGCCTCGTCCAGGCCGCGCTCCGACACGATCCGCGCACGAGCCACTTCCTCGCCCGCCTCGATCTCGGCCTCTTCGAAAGCCTGCCGCTTGCCAATCTCAAGGCTCGCCAGATTGCGCTCGCGCGAAATGCGCACTTCGTCCAGCGCGCGCTGTTGCGCGACGTTCTCGGCCTCCGTCTCGATCTGGCTGACGATCTCACCGCGCCGTTTCATCGCCTCGGCCTTTGTCACCTCCAGCGCCTTTTCTGCCAGCGCGATCTGGCGTTCCAGATCGACGATCTCCAGAGCCCTCTTTGATTCAATTGTTAGGGCCTGCTCGGCCTGTTCGCGCTGGATGCGGGCCGATTGCAACGCCAGTTCAAGGGCGATCTGCTCGCGCTCCGTCTGTTCGCGGGTCTTCATCTCGACCTCGTCCAGCGCGCGGCGACGGGCGATTTCCAGGGCCTGGGTCTCGCGTTCCGTCTTGATGCGTTCCTCGGTCAGGGCAAACTGCTGCGCCATGCGGCTGATTTCCACCGCCTCACGCGCGGCGAGTTGCGCCTGTTCCGCCTCTTGGTCGCGCAGCGCGCGTTCGCGCGTCAGGTCCAACCGTTGCCCCGCGCGCCGCACTTCGACCTCGCGTTCTTGTTCCAATCGCGCGTACTCGCCGTCACGATCGATCTCCAGCACGCGGCGTTGGGTGTCGAGGTTCTGGTTGCGGATATCTACCAGCGTCTGCTGTTCAATCTCGTTGCGCATCTTACGACGCGTTTCGATAGATCGGGTCAGCGCCGTCAGACCCTCAGCATCAAAAGCATTCGAGGGGTCAAAGAATTCAAGACTCGTCTGGTCCAGGTCGACAATCGCCACGGATTCCAGCTCCAGCCCGTTGGCCGTAAGCGATGCCGATGCCATATCGCGCACCCGGTCGGAATAGGCGTTACGCTGTTCGTGCATGTCCTCCAGCGTCATCTGGGCGGCAATGGTGCGCAGCGCACCCGTGAACTTACCTTCCAGAAGGTCGCGCAGGCCGCCGTCCTGCATCGTGCGCCGCCCAAGCGTCTGGGCGGCGGCCGCGACCAGATCGCGGGTGCCACCGACCCGCACAAAAAACTCGGCGACGATGTCCACCCGCATCCGATTTTTGGTGATTAGTGCCTGAGCATCCGTGCGACGCACCTCGATCCGCAACACGTTCATGTTGACGGGCGTGATCTCGTGCAGCACCGGGATGACAAAGGCCCCGCCATTCACCACAACCTTTTCCCCGAGGAACCCGGTACGGACGAACGCGGTTTCCTTGGTGGACCGCCGATAAAGCCAGCGCAGGATATAGACCGCAATCGCGATGACGATTGCGGCGATGATGATCCACAGAATGAAGGTGCCGAATGTCTGGGCTGCCATGATTTCCCCCTTAACCGAACGTGACGGCTTTGAATTTGCGTGTCTGTTCTGTCAGCGCGCGTTCCGTGGGCAGCCGTTCCATCGACGACGCGCCGTAGAACCCGTGACAGTGTTTGGTGTGTTTTAGCACATATTCCGCGTCCGCAGGCTCCGACACCGGCCCGCCATGCACCAGAACGATGATGTCGGGATTGACGGCCATCGCGGCCCTTGCCCAGTCATCGACCCGCGCGGGCACCTGTTCCAACGTGACCGCCGTGCTAGCCCCGATGGCCCCGCCGGTGGTCAGGCCCAGATGGCAGACGATTATATCCGCACCGGCCCTGGCCATAGCGGTGGCATCGGCGGCACTGAACACATAGGGCGTGGTCAGCAGGCCCTTTGCATGTGCCACGGCGATCATCTCCACCTCCAGCGCATAGGACATCCCCGTTTCCTCAAGATTCTGGCGGAAGGTGCCGTCGATCAACCCCACGGTCGGGAAATTCTGCACGCCCGAAAAACCCTTGGCGATCACTTCATCCAGAAAGCTGTCCATCATGCAGAAGGGATCGGTGCCGTTCACGCCCGCCAGAACGGGCGTATGCTTGACGACGGGCAGGACTTCGCGCGCCATGTCCATGACAATCTCGTTCGCGTTGCCATAGGCCAGCAACCCCGCCAGCGACCCACGCCCCGCCATCCGATAGCGGCCGGAATTGTAAATCACGATCAGGTCGATCCCGCCGTCTTCCTCGCATTTCGCTGACAGCCCAGTGCCAGCACCACCGCCCACGATGGGCTGGCGGGCGGCTTTCATTCTCTGAAACTTGGCCATCAGGGTGGCACGGTCATGTCTGGGCATTCTCAGGCTCTTTTCTGAAGTTTCGGCGTGATGGCGCGAAAGGCGGCGACCACGGCATCGGTAAAGCTGGCGTCGTTGATATTGCCTGGCACGCGGGTGATCTGGCGTTGCGGGGTTTGGCGCACCGTGCCTTCAATGGCCGCATACAAAGCCGCATCGGCATCCGGATCATGGAATGGCTGGCCGGGCGCATCCAGCGCTGACACCCCGCCTATTGGCAGCAAGAACCGCACCGGGCCGTTCATCTGGTTCAGCCGGTTGCCGATCCATTCGCCGGCGGCGCGGTTTTCCGCAACCGTGGTGCGCATCAGCGTGACATTGGGGTTGTGGATGACGAATTTGCGGGCACTAAACTTGTCCGGGACGGTGTCGCGCGGGCCGAAATTCACCATGTCGAGCGCGCCGACCGATCCGACATAGGGCAGCCCGGTGCGGATCGCAGCCCCGAACCGGTCTTCGGTCGCGGCAAAGACGCCACCGACCAGCATGTCGGCGACCTCGGTCGTGGTCAGGTCGATCATCGCCGTCAACAGGCCGCTGTCGGCCAGCCCCTCCATCGACCGCCCGCCGGTGCCGGTGGCGTGGAACACAAGGCAATCGTAGTCGGCTTCAAGCGCGCGCGTCACCGCCTGCACGGCGGGCGTCGTCACGCCGAACATTGAAAAGCCAACTGCGGGGCGCGCCATCCGGCGCTTCGCCTCGGCCGCCTCACCTGTCGGCAATTGCGCCACCATCCCGGCCATCGCATGGGCGGCATTGGCCAGCACCAATTCGGTGATCGCATTCAGCCCCTGCACATCGGCCACGGAATGCAACATCAGGATGTCGGAGGCCCCCACATACATCCCCACCTCGCCCGAGGCGACGGTAG
>JAAFHS010000081.1 GCA_013298485.1 Rhodobacterales bacterium | reverse complement strand
GACCCTGTCTCCAGCGCCGCCTCCAACTCTGCCAGCGCCCCCAGCGTCAGCCGCGCCACATGCCGCTTCCCATCCAGAATCAGCGCCACTTCACCTGCAAACGGGTTCACCATCACAGCGCCACAAAGGTGAGAACGCCCGCCGATGCCAGCGACAGCTCGTAACTCGCCTCGCCATTGTGGCTGCCCGCATATTCGATCGACGCGATCTGGAACGCCCCTTCCACCACCCCGAAATCCGGGATCACCACCTGAAAATTCGGCATCTCGCCGTTAAAGAAAATCGCCCGCGCCCGCTCATCCGTCGCCGCATCCCGGAATACGCCCGACCCGCTGATCGAGGCCGACCGCACCCCCGCCCCCGCCAGCAACTCGCGCCAGCCCGCACTTTCCAGGCTCGTCACATCCACCGTTTCCGCGTTGAAGCTGATCCGCGTTGCCCGCAGCCCCGCGATGGTCTGAAAACTTCCATCCCCCGTCAGGTCCAGTTTGACCAGCAGGTCCTTGCCGCTTTGAACAGCCATGTCATCTCTCCGATTGTGGTCCCGGCAGTCCTGCTGCCCGTGAAGTTAACCCTGCACCCGCGCCCGGAACGTCAGATCGATCCGCCGCGTGTCGCCCTCATCAATCCGCCGCGCGCTCGCCTTCAGGAACTGCAGGTCCACCAGCACCCCCCGCGTCAGCACCAGGTCCGCATCCACCAGCGCGTCCGACACCCCCACTGCCACCGACTTCGCCGCAAGGAACCCGCTCGCATCACTGATGACACTGATGACGAACCGATGTTCCGCCCCGCCCCCTGTCTTGTCCGACTGATCCTGCACCTCTTCCGGCCCCAGCAGGATGAACGTCCCCGTCCCCCCGCCCCCCGGAACCGCATCATGGACCGGCACCCCCGTCAGCGCGGGAAATCCCGTCAGCCGCCCGCCTGCAACGCCGCTGCACTGCCATAACTCATGCCGGTTCCTCCTCGCGCGCAAAGCAGGTCAGGTATTGCCCCGCCGCATCCCGTTCCGTTACCGCGATGATTCCGAACACCCGCGCCCCGTCCCGGAACCGCTGCTCGGCCTTGGGGCGCGACGGCGCCCCCTGCGGGGCCCCCCGCACCGTGATCCGGTAGGGGATCGATGACAGCGTGATCTCCTCACCCGGCACATCGCGCCCCGTGCCCGCCAGCACTTCCGCCCAGACCGTGCCCAGCACTGCCCAGCTTTGCGTGAACCCGCCCGCGCCATCGGCCAGGTTCACCCGCCCTTCCAGCACCAGCCTGCGTGTCAGATGCGGCGCGATCATGTGCCGATCCCCCCGCCCAGCACCCGCACCGTCCGCCAGCGCTCGATCAGGGCCTGCACTGCAAAGGGCAGGCCCGATATCCGTCCATCGACATCATGCCGCCGCTCATAGTAATCGGCGCAGAGCAGCATCCAGGCCTGCAACAGATCCTTCGGCATCGCCGCCCATGTCGCGCCGAACCCGGCATCGAACACCACCTCGACCCGGCCATTGTTTGGCACCGCGGGCAGCACCGCCCCCGTTGCCGCAATCTTCGGACGATGCGTATCCTGCACCAGCAGGTAGCGATCCGCCGCCACCAGCGCGGGCGCGCCCGTCACATCCTTCAATGTCACCGAAACGATCCCCGACACCGGCGCCAGCGGCAAGGCCTGCTCCCCCGCCCAGCGCCAATCCTCCAGCGCCCACAAAAACCGCCGCGCAATCAGCGCCTTGCCGATCCGGCCCTCGATCGCAGCCATCGCAGCCCGCAGATAGCTTTCCACCAGCTGATCCTGCGTGCCGTCATCGGCAAAGCCTGTGCCCAGCCGCAGATGGTTCTTCATTTCCTGTACCGGCAAGGCCGCAACCGGCACGCCGGTCTGTTCGATCAACATCATGTCAGAACTCCGTTTCCCCGCATGAATCAGATGGGCGCACGCCCCGCGCCGCACGAACGGAGGGGGGGGCAACTGGACGGCACGGCTCTTCCGGCGCGCGCCCACGGCCCGGCCCCGCGCGGGGGCCGGGATCAGCAGACCGTTCTCAGGACAGGGCGAACTTCAGCAGCTTGATCGCTGCAAAGTCCGTCACATCGCCGCCCACGCGCTTGTTGGCGTAGAACAGGACATGCGGCTTCGCGCTGAAGGGGTCACGCAGCACACGCACATCGGGACGTTCCGCAATCGTATAGGCCGATGCGAAATCCCCGAACGCGATCGCATAGGCATTCGCCGCAATGTCCGGCATATCCTCGCAGATCAGGACTGGATACCCCATCAGGCGTGCAGGCTGCTCCGATGCCAGCCCGTCCGACCACATGAAACGGCCATCCGCATCTTTCATCTTGCGCACCGCGCCCGCCGTCTTCGAATTCATCACGAAGGTCGCATTGGCCCGGTACTCCGCCGACAGCGCATAGACCAGGTTCACGATGGTATCCGCCGCATTCGTCGCCGGGAAATCGGCCGCAGCGCCTGACGGCACATAGCCGATATTGCCCCAGGTCCAGGTCGCGTTCGTCACTTTCGGCGGCAGAAGGATGCCCTTCGGCTTATCCACGCCGTCCCCGTTGATGAACGCCGCCGATTCCGCCCGGATGAACCGCGTTGCGATCTTGCCTGCCAGCCAGCCCTCCACATCAAAGGCAGAATCGTCCAGCAGACGCTGGCTTGCCTTCGGCATCGCGCTCAACTCATGCAGGCGGATCGAAATGCGCTCAATGGTCGGCGTCGCAGTTTCGGTCTGCGGTCCGGCCTCGGTCGCCCAGCCCGACCCCACTTCGCTGCGGTCGATCAGCACGTCAAACGACGACGCATCCACATTGACCACATTCGCAATCGCGCGGATCGAACTGGTCGACACCAGCATCGAACGGATCGTATCCGCCGTCTGCGGATCGATCAGATAGCCGCCATCGGCTGACACCGCCGTCGACAGCGCCTTGCCTTCCAGAACAAGGCCGCGCAGGCCGTCATCATCGCCCGAACGCAGGTAGGCGTTAAAGGCTTTCTTATGGGGCACTTCCACTTCGGCATGCGCCGACAGCGCGGGGCGCCCGTAGGTCATCGTCTTGGCATTCAGCATGGTCAGCCGCTCTTCCTGTTGTTGCAACGCTTGTTTCACTTCACTCTGAAAGCCATTGAATTCTTTCAGAAACCCGGTCATCGCAGATTTCACGTCCGCAGCCGGATCAGGGGCACGGGGAAAATCTTCCCCGGCCCGAGCCTTCTTCTCGGTCATGTCATGTCCTCAATTTGATCGTGAATAGGGCCGCGCGGTCAGCGCCCGGCCAGGCTCTGTCGCGCCGCCTCAAGGGCCAGCACCACCTCGCGCCAGTCACCGTCCAGGGCATCGCCCTTGGCCGTGACCCGCGCCTCGGGAAGCATCGGGAACGTCACCAGCGACACTTCCCAAAGCTCCAGCTCGGCAAGCAGGCGTTGCCCCTTGCCATCGCGTTCCGCCCGCAGCGTGCGATACCCGATGGACAGCCCATCAATCGCCCCCGCCGCCAGCAGGGCCGCCGCCTCGCGCCCCCGCTCCACATCCTGCAGGATACGCCCCTTGACCCACAGGCCCCTCGCATCCTCGCGCGCCTCATCCCAGACGCCGATCGGTTGCGCCGGATCATGCTGCCACAGCATCTTGACCCGCCGCCCCGACGCCCCCAGCGCCGCAAGGCTCGCTGCATAGGCCCCGGGCCGCACGACATCGCCGCCCTGATCGCGCACCCCGAACAGGCTCGCATAGCCCTGCACATGACAGCCCTCCGTCACCACCAGCCCCGCCTCCGGGCGGTGATACTTGCGCTCCGGCGCGCCCCAATTCGTCATCTCCATCGCTCTCACCTCGCCGCTGCCTGCATGATGGCCTCGGCCCCCTGCGCCAGCAGAAAGGCCGCAACCCCGTAAACACCCACCCAGATGCGCTTTTCCAGCCGCTCCAGCGCCGCATCAATCTGCGCCAGCCGGAAATCCAGGGCCGACCAGCGTTCTGCCATCACCCGCTCATTCGCCTCGATCCGCGCCGATGCCACATCGAAACTGTCGTATAAAAACCGTGATCCCGGTTCCTTGCGCGGCGTGGTCATTCCCCATCGGCCTCACGCGGCAGGCCCAGCAGAACCCGCTTTTCGCCCGCGCTCAGGAACGCAGCCGCCCCCACCCGCGCCCATTGCTGATCCCGTTCCGCCGACAGCGCCGGCACCTGATCCAGGTCCACCCGCAACTCCGCCATCTCGCCCGTGAACCCCGCCAGCCAATGCGAGATATCCGCCAGCACCTTGGCCGCCAGCGGCAGCACCGTCAGGCGGTAAAACGCCCGGTTCGCCTCCTGGTAATTCGCATAAGTCGCATCCCCCGTGATCCCCACCAGCATCGGCGGCACCCCGAATGCGATGGCAATTTCGCGCGCCGCCGCCTCCTTGGTCTTCTGGAACTCCATGTCGCTCGGGGAAAACCCCATCGGCTTCCAGTCCAGCCCCCCTTCCAGCAGCATGGGCCGCCCCGCATTCCGCGCCCCCTGATGATGGCTCTCCATCTCCGACAACAGCCGGTCATACTGATCCGACGTCAGCGCGGATTGCCCATCCGCCCCCTTGTAGACAATCGCCCCGCTCGGCCTTGCTGCATTGTCCAGCAGGGCCTTCGACCAGGCACTCGCCGCGTTATGCAGATCCACCGCCACCGCCGCCGCCTGCAAGGGCGACAGGCCGTAATGGTCATCCTGCGGATGAAACGTCTTCAGATGGCAGACAGGCTGCGTCTCGCCCGTCATGTCGAACCGGTGCTTGCGGCTGCCCACCGTATACTCATAGGCCACAGGCCAGCCATCCGCCCCCGGCACCACCGCCATCCGGTCCGGGCGCAGCACATGCAACTCGCCAGGGCTCGCGCCCGCCCCCGGCACCGCCTCAAGATAGGCGTTCCCCGTCAGCATCAGATAGCCATAGACCGCCTCCAGAAACTCCGCCCGCCCCTGCGCCCCGTTCGGTCGCGCCAGCAGCCCCAGCACGGGGTGCGTCTCATACCGCTGCGCATCGTCCTGCAGCACCAGCGGCAGCGCCGCCGCCGCTTCGGCAATCAGCTTGACCGCGCGAAACCCCACCGGATTGCCCTGAAACCCTGTCTTGGTCAGGCTGACCACATCGCGCGGGCTCCACGCCACCCGCCCCGACGTGCCGAACGCCACAACCCGCCCCGTCGCAGACGCCTTCGCCTCCGGTGCCGCCTTCGGGCCGCGCCGCATAAAATCGAACACCATGTCAGCTCCTGAATTCTGTCGGTTTCCGTAGGATGGGCGGTTCCGGCAACGCCGGGTTCGCCCATCGCCCCGTCATGTCGCCCCGGCTCGCACGCCTCATTCAGATCAGTGATCGCACCCGCGGGTCCCGCCGCATCCGCGAAGGCTCCAGGATCAACTCCGTCACCGCCCAGACCAGCGCATCCACCCGGTCCGGCGATCCCCGCCCGAGATAGCCCTGCGCCGTCATCCGCATCATCTGATCCTCCAGACCCTGCAGCCCCGCCACATGCGCAATGCGCCCCTGCTCGTACAAGGCCGCCACCGGCTCCGCCCGCGCGCCCTTGCCGTCTGACGCATGCACCAGCTTCAGGGGAACCAGACTGTCCACCGTCCGGATCACGCTTTCCACCAGCTTGCCCCCCTGATTGGCCTCCGCGATCAGCTTATCGGCTTTCCACCGGTCAACCGCCGCCACCGCCGCGCGCGCCCATTCGTCCGGCCCCGCCCCCTGCACCGTCGCATCCTCCAGCACCACCGCCCGCCAGTCACGCGGCTCCCCGTCCGTCAGCGCCCCCACCACCATGATCCCGCAGGCATCCGCCCCCGGTCCCGCACTGACCGCCGGGTCCACCGCCACCACGATCCGGCTGAATCTGCCCGGCTGTGCCGCCCTCTGGGCCGCTGCGATCATGCCACGCGACCATAGCGCGCCCTCGACCGCCTCCACGATCACCCCGTCCAGCTCCTGCCGCCCGAGCGTGGTGCCGCCATAGCGCGCCTCCACCTCCGCCAGGAAGGATTTCGCGAGATAGGCCTTGTTCGCTTCCGTCGGCGCATGCGTCAGCACCGTCGACGGGTTCTGCAAGATCGCCTTCAGCACTTCCACATTGCGCGGCGTCGTCGTCACCACCTGCCGCGGGTTCGGCCCCAGCCGCAGCGCGAACTGCAGCATCGCCCAGGCCTGCTCCGCCTTCGGCCATTTCGCCAGCTCATCCACCCAGGCCGCATCGAACTGCGGCCCCCGCAAACTCTCCGGGTTGTGCGCCGACATCACCTGCGCCACCGCCCCGTTCGCCCAGGTCAGCTCGCGGCGCCCCGCATGCCACGCCGGTTTGCGGTCGGGGGGCGAACACGCCATGATCCCGCTCTCGCCAAAGATCATCACGCTGATGACCTGCTCCACCGTCTCGCCCATCAGGGCCACGCGCCGCGACCGGCCGGGGTCGGCGGGTGTCGGGCCTTCCACTTCGCCCCGCACCCATTCCGCCCCGGCCCGTGTCTTGCCGGCACCCCGCCCCCCCATGATGACCCAGGTCTTCCAGGCCCCCTCGGGTGGCAGTTGGTGCGGCAAAGCCCAGAATTCGAACAGCCACGGCAGGGCCAGCAGCGCGTTCTCTCCCAGCCCCCCCAGAAACGCATCCACCTGTTCAGGCGTCGCGGAGGCAAGCCAGCCTGCGCCCGATTTCAACGCGCGCGGCGTCCAGGTCGAGACTTCGCTCTCCGACCGTCCCGGAGATCTGATTGCGGATTTTGTCAACTTTATCCCTTTCCGTCATCGCGCGCTGGAAGGCCGCCATATAGCCATCCATCGCTGTCGTCGCGGTCTTCACAGGCACCGCCTCGGCCCGTTCCATCCGCCGGATCGCCTCTTCGAACTGCATTGCAGCCCGTGCCAGCATGTTTTCCGTCGCCGCCAGTAGGCGTTCGACCGGCACTTTCTCCAGATCGGAGATATTGATATCCATGTCTGCTCAACCCGCTCTCATGCCGTTACCCCCACCGCACGAGCGAAACAAAAAAGCGGCCCTGGGGTGTCACCCCCAAGCCGCTCGCCCATTTCTTCCAGCATGCCACAAGGTATACCTTTGACCGGGCGCTGAGTCAATCACAAAATTCAATGATACCAATGCCTTGCAGGACGCATTGTTAACTGTTTCTTAAGGCTTTCCCCCCCGCCCCCTACCACGCACAGGTCAGGAATACCCGCCTGTGCGGGCATGGGCGCCCTGTGATAGCCTGCAGATGCTGGAAATTTGGGCCGGCATCAGGCCGCCTTGCAAAAGCCGGACACCTTGCCGCAAATTCCGGCGGCAGGCAGGCAGGCACACCTTCGCCCCATAAGGATGATCATGCCCGACGACACGACCGTCATTGCCCAGCGCTTCAGCGCGATCCTCACCTCGCGCCCCTGCCGCCGCCTCGATTATTGGGTCGGTGGCATGCATGTCACGGGGGCAGGCCTCGCCACCATCGCCCGCGCCATCACGATTGGCGGCAAGAACGGCAAGGGGATCGGCATCAAGATCGCCAAAATCAGCAGCGGGGCAGAGGCCGGATATGATCCCGCCACCAACGAAATCCTGATCCCCGGTCGTGACTGGGCGTCCAGCGACCGCTTCCAGCGCCTCGCCCTCGTGCACGAAGGCATTCACGCGCTGCGCGACCTGCAGGGCCGCAGCGTCACATGGAACGGCAAGGCCTATCGCCCGCTCTCCATGACGGACGAGGCGACAGCCTACCTCGGCGGATGCCTGTTCGACATCTACTGGCAAGAGGAATGTCTTGGGTCCGTCTCCGAAAATCCCCTCTGGCTGATGCAGCGAAAGGCGGCCATTCATGCTGTCGCCTACAAGGTGGCACGCGACCATGCAAACCGCACCTCCGGCAGCGCCATCACTTTGGACGAGCTGCTCCTGATGAACCGCACCTATCGCAAAAGCAAGCGCCTGGTCGGTGTCCCGGTCAACAGCAGGTTTGATAATGACGGCATCCCGATGCCCGCAGGCAAACGCCGATAAGGCACGACGGCGTATGGTGCCGTGCTTGCATGGCATTCTGACCGACGATCACCATCAGTGATTGTAGGCCGGGCTTCATCCCGGCTCTCCCCGATCACGCCCGTCGCGTAGGATGGGCAATCTGCCCATCTTTCCGATCTCAAAAGGTTTCAAAAGTGTTAAAACGACCTCGTTTTGAAGAGTCATGCTTTTGATAAATATAAAGAAAGTTGAAAATTGACAGCCGT
>JAAFHS010000080.1 GCA_013298485.1 Rhodobacterales bacterium | reverse complement strand
TGCACATCTTCGGTCGCGGTGGCGATATCGGTGCCCGGCTCAAACGCCATCTCCATCGTGGCACGGCCTTCGCGCGAGCGGGAGGTGACGTCGGTCACGCCCTCCACCGCCAGCAAGGCGGGTTCCATCACCTGCACGATGGCACGGTCGATATCGTCGGCCCCGGCATTTTCCCAGGTCACGCTGACCGCGACCTCGGACACCACGACATCGGGAAAATACTGCGCGCGGATGTTGGTGGCCGCCCAGAGGCCAAGCACGACCATGATGGCAAGCAGCAGATTGGCCACCGTGCCATGCCGGGTGAAATAGGTGATCAGGCCGCCGCCACCTGCCGATCCACGCACCATCAGGTCTACCCCCCCGCCGTGGTTTCAAGCCGGGCCACCAGCGTGGCAGGCACCTGATCCTGCCCCAGCTGACCCAAAGCCTCGGCTCTTTCGGCGGCGGTCAGATCGGCGGCCTCGACCAGCGCGATCAGGGCGGCGCGGCGGTCTTCGGTCAGGGTGATGAAGCCCGCGCGCAGGGGCGTGATGCGAATGCCCGCCCCCAGCAGGGGTGAGCGTTCGGCCACCACCTCGCGCCCGACGGCCGCACCGGGATTCACGATCACGTCATCGCCCTGCCGGCGCAGCAGGGTGACGGGGATCGCCTCAAGCCGGTCATCCGCATCAAGGGCGAGCAGCGTGCCATCCGCGCCAAGGGCGGTTGCGGGCAGCAGCGCCACGTCCGCCAAGGGCGGCTCACGCAGGTTGACGGTGACGAAATCGCCGGGCAGCAGCCCGTCGGCCCCGGTGAGGGAACCATAGACCACGCGGCCACTTTCGCCTTGGGCCACCATCGCGCCTTCGCGCGTCAGAATGCCCTGCGCCGCCAATCCGCCACCCGGCGCGTCCGTCTGCACGGTGAACAGCGTGGGTGCGGTGCCGACGGCAGGCAGTTGCGCGGCCTGTTGCGTGGACAGGCGGATCATCACCTCAAGTTCCGCAGGATCAACAATGCGGGCCAGTACTTCATTCGGGCTGACAAGACCGCCCTGCAGCACGGCCACATCCGACAGCCGTCCATCAAAGGGGGCATGTATGGCGGTGTTACGCAGCGCGCGCTCCGCCTCGGCCAGGGTGATCTGCGCGCGCATCAGCAAGGAGGCCGCCGTGTCAATCCGCGCCTCGGCCTGCAGAACGGCCTGACGGCGGGCCAGCACGGCCTGTTCGGCAGAGGTGAGGGCAAGGGTCGCCTCTTCGGTCGCGGCATCGGAGCCGCCGCCACGGCTGCGCAGGTCCTGCTGGCGCGTCAGGGCCTGCTGGCGCAAACCGACCTGCCGTTCTGCGGCGGCCAGATCATCGCGGGCAAGGACCAGATCGGCATCGGCTGCGGCCTGTTCGGCCAGGGCTTCGGTCACCGAGGCTGCAGCCAGATCACGGGCCGAGGTCTTTTCCGCCGGATCAAGGCGGATCAGCAGCGCGCCTTCGGCAACACTGGCCCCGTCTTCAAAGCCGGGGGCCAGATCGGTGATGGTGCCGCCCACAGCGCTGCGCAGTTCCAGCGTGCGGCGCGAGCGGACTTCGCCATAGGCTGTGACGACGGGCGCGATGGTGGCTGCGTCCACCATGATGACATTGGCGGAATAGATGCGTTCGGCGCGCGGGGGCGGGGCCGCGTCATCGGCGAGCCGGGCCGCCGTGGCACTGATGATGATCTGCGCGCCAAGACCCAGAAGGCCGATGGTGACAGCAGCCAGAAACACCCCCATGATTGCACGCGTGAAAAACCGCATTCCAGCAAAGCTCCCTTAACTCAAGGCAGATAGATCAGATCAGGCGGCCCGCCACAAACCAACAATGATGTGATGCCGCAGGCGGGACCACCGGCGGACATGATACGCAGGTCGGGGCCTATTTCCTACGCAGGTGTTCGGTCAGGCGGGGAAAAATCTCAACGAAATTGCAGGGTTTGTGCCGGTAATCGAGCTGCCATTGCAAAATCTCGTCCCAGGCATCGCGGCAGGCAGAGGGGCTGCCGGGCAGAGCAAAAAGGTAGGTGCCTTGTGCGACACCGCCGCAGGCGCGGGACTGGACGGCGGAGGTGCCGATTTTCTGCATGCTGACGATGGTGAAGACGGTCCCGAACGCCTCGATCTCTTTCTCGTAGACATCGCGGTGCGCCTCGACCGTCACATCGCGCCCGGTGAGGCCGGTGCCGCCGGTGGTCAGGATCACGTCGATGGCGGGATCGGCGCACCATGTGCGGAGCTGGGCCGCGATGGTGGCGCGGTCGTCAGGCAGGATGCCGCGCGCGGCAAGGGTATGGCCAGCGGCGGTCAGGCGTTCGACCAGCGTGTCGCCCGACCGGTCATCGGCGGGCGTGCGGGTGTCGCTGACGGTCAGCACGGCGATGCGGTTGGGGATGAAGGCACGGGTATCGTCGATGCGGGTCATCAGCTTGTACGCTCCAATACGGCAAGGCGGGCGGCCAGCGCGGTGAAGATGGCGGCGGACACGCGGGGCAGCCAGCGGGCCGCGGCGGGGGAGCGGGCCAGTCTGCCGCCGATGCTGCCGGCAAAGGTGCCGACGAGGCCGTTGATCAGCAGGCCGCCAAGGGCAAGGATACCGCCGAGCAGCAGAAACTGGGGCAGGACTGGCCCCGCGGGATCCACAAACTGCGGCAGGAAGGCGAGAATGAACAGGATGACCTTGGGGTTCAGCAGGTTGACGGCAAGGGCGTCGCGGAAGACGCGCAAATGGGGTTTGCGGGTCACCGCCGTGGCCTGCAGATGAAGCGGATGGCGGAGCGCCTGAAGGGCCAGCCACAAAAGGTAGGCGACACCGATCCAGCGGATGGCATCAAAGGCGAGCGGATGGCTGGCGGCCAGGGCACCAAGGCCCAGGCCCGCCAGCGTAGTATGGACCATACACCCCGCAGCGATGCCAAGGTTGGCGGCCATGGCGGCGCGGGGGCCTGCGCGCAGACCCTGGCCGAGGCAGAACATCATATCTGCACCGGGTGTGAGGTTCAGGGCAAGGCAGGCGGGGATGAAGGTGAGGAAAAGGACGGGGTCCATCATGCGCGGAGCCGGGCTTGCAGGGACAAAAGATCCGCCCAGGCCTCGCGCTTGGCTTCGGGGGTGCGCAGCAGATAGGCGGGATGGGTCATCGGCAGAACGGGCCGCCCGAGGGTTTCGCGCCAGTGCCCGCGCGCGCGCAGGATGCCCTTTTCGCCGAAGAGGCAGGACAGGGGCGTATTGCCCATGACAACGATCAGGTCGGGGTCGGCAAGGGTGATGTGGCGCAGCACGAAGGGGCGCAGCATGGCGATTTCGGCGGGCGTGGGATCGCGGTTTTCGGGCGGGCGCCAGGGCAGGACATTGGTGATGTAAAGCGCTGTGGCGGGAACTGGGCTGGTGCGCGCAAGACCGATGGCGGCAAACATCGCATCCAGCAGCTGGCCCGCGCGGCCCACGAAGGGGCGGCCTTCGCGGTCTTCATCGCGGCCCGGGGCCTCACCCAGGATCAGGACGCGGGCGGCGGGGTTGCCATCGGCGAACACCAGATTGCGCGCGCCACGCTTCAATTCGCAGTGGTCATAGGCGCCGAGGGCCGCGCGCAGGGCATCAAGGGTGGGCGCGGCATCGGCAATCGATTGCGCCGCTGCCACCGGATCGGCCCCGGTGTGCGGCAGCGTGGCGGGGGCCTGCACCATGGGGGGTGGAACGGTCGCCTTCTGCGCAGGTTCGGGCGGCAGGTCATAACGGTCCAGCGGGGTATCCCCGATGGGGTCGGTCACGCCAAGATCGGCCTGCCAGGCGAGCGCCTGCACGGCGGCCTGCCAGCCATCCCATGTGTCCAGATGTTCACCGATTCCCATGCCGCCAAGGGTAGGCCCGCAACCGGGGTAAGGACAACCCACCCTTGCCGCAGGACAGGACAGCCGGGTACACAGGCAGGGACACCAGATGCACCAGATGAGGATGCAATGAAAACATGCCTTGCCGCCCTGCTGCTGACCGCCCTGCCCGCCTATGCCGACGAATTGCCCTACCTGGCCCCGGCCGAGACGCGCTATGGCACGCTGACGATCGGGACGACGACGCTTGAAGGGGGCGAGGCGCAGCAGGTCTTGCTGGACGGCGTACCTGTCGCGGGGGTGGTGGACCGCTTTGTCGATGTGCGCGCGGTGGCCCCGCGCCCGGATGGCGATGCGGGCGACTGGGTGCTGGTCAGCATGGCCAACGGCGGCAACGGCTGTCCGATGATGTGGGCGTTTGTCAATGTGACGCCGGCGGGGGCCACGGCGACAGCGCCCTTTGGCACCTGTTCCGAAGGGGTGACGAACCCGCGCACGACAGAAGAGGGGTTTCTGGCTTTCGACATGCCGAGTTTCCTGCCGGAGGAAGAATTCGTCACCTATACCTATGACGGCAACGCGGTATCCGAGATCGTGGTGAAGCGGTCCAATGACGGGGCGGTGGCGGCGGGTGCGGGGGATGATGTGACCCGCTGGATCGGCCAGCATCCGACGGCCCCTTTTGCGGATGCAGGCGAGCGGCTGCGCTTTGCCGCCATCATGTCGGACGAACAGATTTACGAACTTGCCGAACGGGTGGGCGTGGGCGATGTGGTGGTCGAAAGGGATGGCTATGTCGTGGGCCAGGGCTTTGATCCGAAGGCCGGGGGCGATATCACCGGGATGTGGGGCATCCGCATTTCGGATGGCATGCCGTTTGCGGTCTTTCGCGACACGGGCCTTGCCCCGCTGGGTTTCGTGACGGATGAGGACGCGCTGCCACAGATCGCCGAGGACTATATGAACGGCAATTGACCCCGGGGGGTGCCGGTTTGCAGCCGTCTGGCGTGATGCCGGACTGATCCTTGCCCCCCCGGCCCCCTTTCTGTCATAAGCGGGGCAAACGGGGGGAACCCATGGCATTTCGCGCGCGTCATCTCTTGGGCATCGAACATCTGGCCCCGCAGGAAATCGTCACCATCCTTGACCTTGCCGACCGCTATGTCGATCTGAACCGCCGCACGGTGAAGCAGTCCGATGCGCTGGCAGGCCTGACGCAGATCAACATGTTCTTCGAATCCTCCACCCGCACGCAGGCCAGCTTTGAGCTGGCAGGCAAGCGGATGGGCGCGGATGTGATGAACATGTCCGTGGCGCATTCGAGCGTGAAAAAGGGGGAAACCCTGATCGACACGGCGATGACGCTGAATGCGATGCATCCCGATCTGCTGGTGGTGCGGCACCCGTCATCGGGGGCGGTGAACCTGTTGGCGTCCAAGGTCAATTGCGCGGTGCTGAATGCGGGCGACGGGCGGCATGAACACCCGACACAGGCGCTGCTCGATGCGCTGACGATCCGGCGGGCCAAGGGGCGCATTCAACGCCTGACCGTGGCAATCTGCGGGGATATCGCGCATTCCCGCGTGGCGCGCAGCAACCTGATCCTGCTGGGCAAGATGGAAAACCGTATCCGCCTGATCGCGCCGCCTACCCTGATGCCCGCAGGCGTGCAGGATTTCGGGTGTGAGCTGTTTGATGACATGCGCAAGGGGCTGGACGGCGCGGATGTGGTGATGATGCTGCGCCTGCAGAAGGAACGTATGGACGGCGGTTTCATCCCGTCAGAGCGGGAGTACTACCACCGCTTCGGTCTGGACGCGGAAAAGCTGTCACACGCGAAGGCGGATGCGATTGTGATGCATCCCGGCCCGATGAACCGGGGGGTGGAGATTGATGGCGAACTGGCCGATGACATCAACCGCTCGGTGATCCAGGAACAGGTGGAGATGGGGGTCGCCGTGCGCATGGCCTGCATGGATTTGCTCGCACGGAACCTGCGGGCGGAACGCGGGCGGGCAGCGGTGGGGGTGATGGTGTGATGGATTTTTTTGGAGCATTAACTGCGCTACAGCAGACCATTGATCTGACAAAGAGTTTTCGCAACATCGACGAAAAGATCGACGCTGCGACTTGGAAAATTCGACTGAGCGATTTGGTCGACAAGCTTGTCGAAACAAAAGACGCGTTGATCGACGCACGTGAGCGCGAAATCAAGCTTCGGGCTGAAATCTTAATGCTCCAAGCACAGTTAGCCAATCTCAAGAAGTATGAAGACGATGGTGGGCTACTGTTCGAACTTGATGAGGGTGGTGCGAGATTGGGCGAGCCGTTTTGCAATCTCTGCCATGTTAAGGACGAAAAGTATTACAGGTTGCGTCATCACGAAGCCGCAGTAGGACAGTTTGCGCATTACCGTTGTGACAACTGCAGCACAACTATAAAGACAGGCCCGTCATTGCCAAGACCTCCAGCAAGCAGGCGCAGGAGTAAGTTATTCTGATGCGTGCTGATGTTCATAAATGCGCATTCACGGTGACTAGGGCAAACCGTAATGCGTGCAAGCACATACCCTACAAGGGACGTGATGTAGGGTGTGTGCTTGCACGCACCATTTCTGGGGCAACGGGCGGGGTGGTGCGTGCAAGCACGCACCCTACCGGTGATGTCGCATGACCATTCCCATCCCCGCCAACGAACGCCACACCCTGCGGGTCTTCGCGCTAGACATGACCCCCGCCGAGGTCGCGCTGTTGCGGGATACCGACGCGCCGCTCACCCCTGGGCAGGTGCTGCCCCCCTTGCGGCCGGATGCGGCGGCACGTTTGTTGGGGGTGGCGGGGGCGGACCGCTCACAGATCGACCTGTTTCATTCCGATGACATCGCGGCCATTGGCCTTGCCGCCTACCTGATCGAAGGCAATGCCGTGGCCGAGGTGCAGATTGCGGCGGATGCGGGGATGCTCGATGCCTATCAGGGCTATGTCCTGACCATCCGGTCGCAGGCCTTTGGCGGGCAGGCGGTGGTGCTTGACCCTGATCCGACGCTGCGGTTGATGGGGACCTATGCGGAAACGGTGCCGACCGTCCGGTTTGATCCCCTGCCGACAGCATCGGCCAAGGGTGTTCTGGGCGGGGGCAAGCCGCCGATGTCGGATGCGCGGATGGGGGGCATGGTCGCGACGGTCGCGTTGCTGTTCATGTTCGGGCTGACCGCATTCGTGATCTGGTTTGCGGGATAATGAGGGCAGCATGATGATCCATTTGACCAATGCCCGCCTGATCGACCCCGAGGCGGGCACGGACACCCTCGGCAGCGTCACCCTGAAAGACGGGCTGATCGTCGCGTTGGGCGGCGCGGCACCCAAATCTGCCACGGTGGTCGATTGCGGCGGGCATTGCCTTGCGCCCGGCATCGTCGATTGGGGCGTCAAGATCGGCGAGCCAGGTGAGCGGCATAAGGAATCGTTCAAGTCGGCGGGCCTTGCGGCGGCGGCGGGTGGGGTGACAACGATGATCGTGCGGCCCGATACGCTGCCCGCCATCGACACGCCGGAAACACTGGAATTCGTGACGCGCCGCGCGGCGGAGGCCCCGGTGCGCATCCGCCACATGGCGGCCCTGACCAAGGCCCGCGCGGGGCGCGAGATGACCGAGATCGGCTTTCTGCGGGATGCAGGCGCGATTGCGTTCACGGATGTGTTCCATGTGACCAATGACACCAAGGCGCTGTCGCGCGCGCTGACTTACGCGCGCAGTTTGGGCGCGCTGGTGGTGGGGCATCCGCAGGAACCGGGGCTGTCGGCAGGCGCGGCCACGACCAGCGGCAAGTTCGCAAGCTTGCGCGGCTTGCCCGGCGTGTCGCCGATGGCCGAGCGCATCGGTCTTGACCGCGATCTGGGCCTCGTGGAGATGACAGGCGCGCGCTATCACGCGGATCAGATCACATCCGCCCGCAGCCTGCCCGCGCTGGAACGGGCCAAGGCGAACGGCTTTGATGTGACGGCGGGCGTGTCGATCCACCATCTGACGCTGAACGAGCTGGACGTGGGCGACTACCGCACATTCTTCAAACTGACCCCGCCCCTGCGGTCGGAAGATGACCGGCTGGCGATGGTCGATGCCGTGGCCAGCGGCCTGATCGATGTGATCGGCAGTTTCCACACGCCCGCGGATGAGGAATCCAAGCGCCTGCCGTTTGAAGAGGCGGCCTCGGGTGCGGTTGGCCTTGAAACCCTGTTGCCTGCCGCGCTGCGCCTTGTGCATGCGGGCCATATGGATATTCCGACGCTGTGGCGCGCGCTGTCATCGAACCCTGCACGCCGCCTTGGGTTGCCGCAGGGGCGGATGGCCCTTGGTGCGCCTGCCGATCTGGTGCTGTTCGATCCGGCGGCACCCTTTGTGCTCGACCGTTTCACGCTGCGGTCGAAATCCAAGAACACGCCCTTTGACGGCGCG
>JAAFHS010000008.1 GCA_013298485.1 Rhodobacterales bacterium | reverse complement strand
GATGGTCTTGCAGCCCTTCTCGGCGGTGCCACGCAGGGCGGGGGTACGGCAGGCGGCGGGCAGATCACCCCGAATGATGCCCCCCCCCTGACCGGCGGGCTGGTCGATGCGAACACGCCGCAAACCCTGGCCAATCTGATGCAGCAGGCAGGCTACCGCGCGGTGCTGACCACCGACAACGTCGGTGATCCCAAGATCGAAAGTTCCGCTGCGGGGGCGGATTTCTCGATCTATTTCTATGGTTGCGAGAACGGGCAGAACTGCACATCCCTGCAGTTTTCCTCGGGCTATGACCTGCCGGATGGCTCGTCCCTGGGCAAGATGAACGAATGGAATTCGACCAAACGGTTCGCCTTTGCCTATCTCGACAATGAAAACGACCCGTTCCTCAGCTATGACGTGAACATGGTCTATGGCGTGTCGGAACAGAACTTCCTTGATACACTTGCGGTCTGGGATACGGTGCTGGCCGATTTCCATACGCATATCGACTGGTAAGACGGCGGCCATCCATCAAGAAAACTGGCCGGGTGAGACCCCGGCCGATTTTTTTGCGCCGCAGGTGTCAGCCTTCAGACGGCGTCCCGAAGGGGTTTGCGGTTGCAGGCGGGGACACCACTGCGGCCGTCGTATCTGCCGCGGGCGGGGTTTGTTCGGCCAGCGTCTGCAGATCGGCCTCTTTCTTGGCGATATTTTCTGGCGTTTCGGGCACGGCAATGCCGTAGGCGTCATCCATGTAGGGCCCATCCAGCGCGATGCTTTCCTCAAGACTGCGCACCTTGACGGATGTGCCCAGATCGACGCGCTCGAACAGATCCATCGCATCGCGGTTGAACAGGCGGATGCAGCCCGCCGATGTCGCCCGCCCGATCGAGGCGTCCTGCACCGTGCCGTGGATGCGGAAGAACGTATCCCGCCCGCCGCGGAAAAGATACAGCGCGCGCGCGCCCAGCGGGTTTTCAAGACCGCCCGGCAGACCGTTGCGGTATTCGGCATAGGTGTCGGGGAAGGTGCGGATCATGTTTGCGGTCGGCGTCCAGGCGGGCCAGACCTCTTTGCGCTGGATCGTGCCGCTGCCCCGGAAGGCAAGGCCCTGACGGCCCACGGCGATCGCGTAACGCATCGCGCGCCCGCCTTCCATCACATAGTACAGGCGGCGCGAGTGCGTATCGACCACGATGGTGCCCGGGCTTTCGGGGCCTGCATAGGCCACTTCGGTGCGGCGCATCTCTTCGGGCAGGTATTGCGGTTCGACAGGCTGGATGAAGAATTCACCATCCTGCACGCCTTCGTATCCGGGCACGGGGCCGGGTGCGACGGTTTCGGCAGGTTTACCCGCACAGGCGGCGAGCAGCAGAAGGGCGGCAAGGGGGGCAAGAAGACGTGTCACGGGCAGACTTTCTGAACAAGGAGAGCATCAGCACAAAGCCCAGACAGCGCGCCTAGGTCAAGCCCCGCCATTGTTTCCAAGCGGGAAAAGGCACCGATATCGGCAATCACGCAACCCGGCCCCCGCATCGGGGCCGGATTGCGCGGGCATCAGACCACGTTGAGCGCGGGGCCACAGGGGGAATGCCTGTTTGGCGAAAGCTGCAGAAGAGACTGAAGTTGGTTTCACGCGCCCGAGGCTTGCGCCAAGCCGTATCACGCAGGGCGTTTACGACGCGAGGTGATCTTCACGTCTCGGCAGGCGTTTCCAAATCCTGTGCCCAAGTGCCTTGCCGCTGTCCTGGAATCCAAACGCGGTGAGTAGATGCTCCATGGCACCGGCATATGGGTTGTCTTGGGACACAGCACTGTAAAGATGCGTTGTATTGTCCGCAAGCAGGCGTGAGAAAACCTGCCGTCCAAGGCCTTGTCCTCGCCGGGATGGTGCCACCCACAGCCCGCATTCGCGGCTGTGTGTGAACAGCAAAGCGACGGCACACACCGCACCATTCTCTGACAATGCAAAGCAAATCGACGGCTGTTCAACGTGATTTGCACCAGACCCCATGAAGAAACTTGGCTCAATCCCGTTTGCTGCTGCAAAGCAGTGCCAGTCTTCAGTCGTCGGGAATCTCCGCTGCCGGGTCTGCCATTGAAAACTTGGCTTCATAGATGGCAATCTCCTCCTCCATCCGTTCAACCGATACGTAATCACAGCAATGCAGCCGCACCAGATATTCAAAATAGCTGACGTAGCGTTCGTCCAGAGTGAGAAACATGCCCAATTCCTCAACTGGCGTCTCTCCGTCGGGCAGGCGACCTATGTTCATAAACGGGTAAAGAGCGTAAAATGCATCCGGACCTGCTTTTTCCGGATAGAGAGGTTTATTTTCCTCATTTTCAATCATAACCAGGCGTAACCCACGCCGCGCAGTTTGATTGGTGAGTGTGAGTATGGGGTTTCCATCACGCTCTGTGTCAAACAATGGCGTATAATTTGCCATCTCATCACCCAGTATCACACGCACAAGCGCGGCCCAGTAAAGCTCGAGCATCAGGAATGAGACATCATCCTCTTTCCATCCAACAAAAGGAAATTTCGGATGCCGCCGAATGTCGTCCAAAGTGAATTGCGGACTATCCATGACTATGTGATATAGTTGTTATCTGGGCCATAACTGTCTGTATCATAACGTTTTCCTCCACTTGGATCTGAGGCCGGAAATGTCTTCTGCCCCAGGAAGCCACCCGGCGGCCGATTGAGAATCCATGTTTCCATTTTCACCTTCGCGGCAGTGCGGACCTTCTTCTGGCTTTTCGTGAGCAACCCCCAAGTTGCGTTGGAAAGTGCGACGCCAGCGGCGGCCGGGAACGGAACGCCGACGCTTACCAATGCAGGTGCGCCGATGGTGCTGGCCGTGGTGCCCCCACAATCTGTGCCTTGGGCGTGGACTGTTATGCTGTACGGACGCTTGCAGTTCTGGCAAGTGTCCGTATCCGTTCTGGGTACAGCCCTCGACCGATCTTGTGTCGCGTCATAGACTTTTTTCCCCAGGAATATCGTGCCGACCGTTATGGCAGTGCCGCCAACTGCCCAGATGACCCATCCCGGAGGACCCCCGAGTGCTGCGGGTGCCAGAATTGCATAACCACTCATATCCCTTGATCCCTGGATTGATTCATGGCAACTGCCATCAGAATGATGTGTCGTGCCTTTGTATTCCCGCTCAGCGCAGGATTTTTGATGATGTAGTCGAAGTTTTTATCAGTTGTAAAATCGATGCCACTTTGCAAGATCATTGCAAGCAGTGCCCGCTCATAAGCGCCGATATTGGTGAGCGCAATGATCCGCTGGAAAATGTCCATATTGCCTGCGCGTCGATAAGTTGCGATATCGTCAGCAAGTTTTTGATCCGTTGGTTTCATGTCATTCTCAAAATCAATCAGAGAGTCTTCGAGTGAAGATCTCAGGTAATGCGCGTCTATGGTGGCGAATTGTGCCTTGCTGATTTGCATGATACGCTTACTCATTTGATGGCTGTCGTATAATTGTTCGTCCAGATGAAATGACAATTCATTTTGGTCCAGATATTCAATACCGCCACGTCAGGATGCGAGGGCCGCAGAGCGAAGGGGTGGTTGAGTACAATATTTTCGTTATCAATTCTGGCAGGCTAGAGAGATTCCCTGCTGATGGCAAGACGCGCGTTCGGTGGGGGTGCAAGGGGATGTCCCGGTCCAAGACCGGGACAGTTGGTGTGGTGACGGCGGGGTTTTACCCCACAACGTTGAAGGCAGGCCCGTAAGGGTAATGCGTGATGTCCTCTGGCGCATCTTCGGTCACGACAAAGATATCATGCTCGCGGTACCCCCCCGCGCCCGGCTTGCCGTCGGGGATCGTCAGCATCGGCTCCATCGAAATCACCATGCCGGGCTCCAGCACCGTGTCGATATCCTCGCGCAGCTCCAATGCCGCCTCGCGGCCATAGTAATGCGACAGGATGCCGAAGGAATGACCATAGCCAAAGGTGCGGTATTGCAGCATCTGGCGTTCGGCGAGGAACGTGTTGATCTTCTGCGTGATCTCGGCACAAGAGGCCCCGGGGCGCAGCAGGGTCATCCCGTATTCATGGCAGTCGATATTGGTCTGCCAGACATGCATGGATGCATCATCAACCTCGCCCACGAACAGCGTGCGTTCAAGCGCGGTGTAATAGCCCGAAATCATCGGAAAGCAGTTGAGGGATAGGATATCGCCATGCTGCAGCTTGCGGTTCGTCACCGGGTTATGCGCGCCGTCGGTGTTCAGGCCTGATTGAAACCAGACCCAGGTATCGCGGTATTCGGCATCGGGGAAGCGCTTGGCAATCTCACGCTCCATCGCGTCGCGGCCCGCTATGCTGACCTCCAGCTCTGTCGCCCCCACCTTGATCGCATCGCGGATCGCATAGCCGCCCACATCGGCCACATTGGCCCCATGCTTGATCAGCGCAATTTCGGCGGGCGATTTCATCATGCGCTGCGCCATGGTCGCGGGTGCAATATCCATGCCGCGTGACGGTTGCAGGAAGGCGTTCAGCTTTTCCGAACGCTCCAGCGTCAGATGGTCCGCTTCGCAGCCAATCGCCTTGCCGGTGCCGGTAACCGACACCACCGCGCGCCAGAAATTGTCGCGCTTCCAGTCGGTGTAGGTGATGTTGTCATCGATGCTGCGCCGCCATGGCTGGCCCGCATCAATGCCCGCACTGATCGTCACGCAGGCGGTGCGGGTGACGACACAGGCGTAAGGGCGGCCAAAGGTGCAGTAAAGAAAGCCCGAGTAATAGGCGACATTATGCATCGACGTCAGCACGACCGCATCAAGGGAATGCAGTTCCATGATGTCGCGCAGACCGGCCAGACGGGCGGCATATTCCTCGGGCGCAAAGGGCAGGGCGGCTTTGGTGCCGTTGTGAAAGCGGTATTGTTCTGGGCGTTCCATGGTCAGACCTCTGGTTGTTGGGGTCTGGATCGGACCCCGAAAGGTCCCGGCGTACAGGACGAAAAGAAGGGCCGGGCTTGGCCCGCCTGTGACGACGCCATCGTCACGATCAGGTGTAAAATGCCCGCTGGCGCGGATTTTGGCAAGGGGCGGCGAAGTTTTGCCGCACAAGGTTGCGACTGAGGGCGGGCGTTCCCATCTGAAGCATGCAAACATGGAATGGAGATGCCCGATGCGCTGCCCGGTAGACAATGAAACCCTTGTGATGGCCGACCGGAACGGGGTCGAGATCGACTATTGCCCGAAATGCCGCGGGGTGTGGCTGGACCGGGGCGAGCTGGACAAGGTGATTGAACGCGCCATGGGCGGGGCATCAGCGCCCGCAGCTGCACCGGTGGCCGCACCGCCACCACCGCAGGCCGGGCGTCCGGTGTATCAGGCCGAGCCGCAGCGCGGCGGCTATCGGCGCGATGATGATGACGATGATTACCGCTACAAGAAAAAGCGGAAAGAAAGTTTTCTGGGCGAATTGTTCGATTTCTGATCGGGGCGCGGTGGGGTTCCACCCCACCGTCATCGCATATGTTCATGCGCCAGCCGCATCCGGGCCACCGCCTCGTGCTGTTCGGCCTTGATGTGGTCTGTCAGGGCCGTCTCGACAAAGGCCAGATGCGTGTTCACGGCGGCCCGTGCGCCCACCGGATCGCGCGCCTGCAGCGCATCATTGATTGCGCGGTGCTGGTCCAGCAGCGCCTCGCGCGTGGTGCGCTGCTTGAACATGACCTGCCGGTTGTAGAACACGCCCTTTTGCAAAAGGTCATACATCGACCGCATCATGTGCAGCATGACCACGTTATGCGACGCCTCGATGATCGCCATGTGAAACTGCGCATCAAGGCCCGCCTCATCTGTCGGATCGCGTTTCGCATGCGCCGCCGCCATCTTGCGGAAAATCGCATCCACCACCTGCAGGTCGGTATCCGACCCCAGCCGCGCCGCGCGTTCGGCGGCCAACCCCTCCATATCGCGGCGGAAGGCCAGATAGTCGAACACCGCGTCGTCATGTGTGGCAAACAGCTGCACAAGGGCCGGGGAGAATGCCGATCCCAGCACATCGGCCACGTAGATGCCCGCACCGGGACGGCTGGCCAGCAACCCGCGCGCCTGCAGATCGGCCACCGCCTCACGCAAGCTCGGCCGCGACACGCCAAGGCGATCTGACAATTCGCGTTCCGCGGGCAGGCGTTCACCGGGCCGCAGAATGCCCCGCAGGATCAGCGCCTCGATCTGGCGAACCACAGTTTGCGACAGCTTTTCGGGCAGCACTTTCTGGAACGGCATGGAACACCTCGGATTGGTCAGAAGTTTAGACCAGTCCCGCGCCACCGCCAATGAAAAAGCGGCCCGGGTTTTCCGGGCCGCTTTCCGCAAAAAGTCAGCCGATCAGCGGATCGGGCGGATGATGATTTCCACGCGGCGGTTCTGTGCGCGGCCTTCCGGCGTCAGGTTCGATGCGATCGGCGCATCCTCACCCCGCCCGAATGTCGAAATCCGCGCCGACGGCACGCCAGCCGACCGCAGCACTGCGGCCACCGAATTCGCCCGGTCCTGTGACAATTGCTGGTTATAGGCAGCCTCGGCCGTGCTGTCGGTATGGCCCACCACCTCGATCCGGCTGTTGGGGTACTGGATCAGGTTCTGGCCCACAGCGCGGATGTCGCCCTGCAGGTCAGGGCGCAGGGAGGAGCTGTCGGATGCAAACAGCAGGTCCTGCGGCATGTTCACCACCAGATAATCGCCATAGTTGGTCACCGACACATTCGGGTTGGCGATATTGCGGTTCAGATCCGCCGCCTGCTGGTCCAGCGTGGCCCCGACCGCCCCGCCGATCGCGGCCCCGACGGCCCCACCGACCACGGCTTTGGCCAGGCTGTCTTCATCGCTGCTGGCCCCGGCAAGCGCACCTGCCAGACCGCCGATGATCGCACCGTTGCGGGTGCGCGCGTTCGGATCAGCCGCGTTGTACTGCGGGGCGACGCAGGCTGTCAGCGACAGAAGGGCCGCCGTTGACAAAAGGATGGGGGTCTTGAACATCATGTGTGCTGCCTCAGGGTTCATCCAGCCCGAAATGGGCCGTTCCGCGCCAGTATAGCAACTGATTTGGTGTCAAAACAGTTGCATCACACAATTGGCATGAAATTGCGCATCAGCCGTGACAGGCGGGCCGCCCCGCCGGAAACAGCGCCATCGTGGCTTTTGTCAGAAATCGTCGCGGAATAATGCAAAATTCGCTGGAACGCGCGTGCCGTCACCGTTGCAGGCTGAAAGGGCCACCCCTATATAGGCCCATGAAACGGGGTCCGGCCATGCTGCCAGACCCACCCAACCCCGGTGCGGGTGCCTGATGGGGCCCGCAGCACGGACATCGCCTGACTGAAAGGGATCAAACATGGCTAAAGTCATCGGCATCGACCTTGGAACCACCAACTCCTGCGTCGCCATCATGGACGGCGCACAACCCCGCGTGATTGAAAACGCCGAAGGCGCGCGCACCACGCCCTCGATCGTCGGTTTCACCGAAACCGAACGTCTTGTCGGACAGGCCGCCAAACGGCAGGCCGTCACCAACCCCACCAACACCGTCTTTGCCGTCAAACGCCTGATCGGGCGGCGCATGGATGATGCGCATCTGGCCAAGGACAAAAAGAACCTGCCCTACAGCCTCGTCAACGGCGGCAATGGCGACGCCTGGGTCGAGGTGCGGGGTGAGAAATACTCCCCCGCCCAAGTTTCGGCGATGATCCTGCAGAAGATGAAGGAAACCGCCGAGTCCTATCTGGGCGAAACCGTGACGCAAGCCGTGATCACCGTGCCCGCCTATTTCAACGACGCCCAGCGTCAGGCGACCAAGGATGCGGGCAAGATCGCAGGGCTTGAAGTGCTGCGCATCATCAACGAACCGACGGCAGCAGCGCTGGCTTACGGTCTGGACAAGAAAGATACCAAGACCATCGCCGTCTATGACCTTGGCGGCGGCACCTTCGACATCACCATCCTAGAAATCGATGATGGCCTGTTCGAGGTGAAATCCACCAATGGCGACACCTTCCTGGGTGGCGAAGACTTTGACATGCGCATCGTCAGCTATCTGGCGGATGAGTTCAAAAAGGAACATGGCGTTGACCTGACGCTCGACAAGATGGCCCTGCAGCGCCTGAAAGAGGCGGCGGAAAAGGCCAAGATCGAACTGTCGTCCAGCCAGCAGACCGAGATCAACCAGCCCTTCATCAGCATGGACCGCAATACGGGCCAGCCCTTGCACCTTGTGGTCAAGATGACCCGGGCCAAGCTGGAACAACTGGTCGCGGACCTGATCAAAGCCTCCATCAAGCCATGCCAGGCGGCGTTGAAAGACGCAGGTCTGGGGATCGGTGACATTGACGAGGTCGTGCTGGTCGGCGGGATGACCCGGATGCCGAAAGTGGTCGAAGAAGTGACCAAGTTCTTCGGCAAGGAACCCCACAAAGGCGTGAACCCCGATGAAGTCGTGGCCCTTGGTGCCGCGATCCAGGCGGGCGTGCTGCAGGGCGACGTCAAGGATGTTGTGCTGCTCGACGTGACACCCCTGTCGCTTGGCATCGAAACGCTGGGCGGCGTGTTCACCCGCCTGATCGACCGCAACACCACGATCCCGACCAAGAAATCGCAGATCTTCTCCACCGCCGAAGACAACCAGAATGCTGTGACGATCCGCGTCTTCCAGGGCGAACGCGAAATGGCCGCCGACAACAAGATGCTGGGCCAGTTCAACCTGGAACAGATCCCGCCCGCCCCGCGCGGCATGCCCCAGATCGAAGTGACCTTCGACATCGACGCCAACGGCATCGTGTCGGTGGGCGCAAAAGACAAGGGCACTGGCAAGACGCAGCAGATCACCATCCAGGCCTCGGGTGGTCTGTCCGATGAAGACATCGAAAAGATGGTCCGCGACGCCGAGGCCAATGCCGAAGGCGACAAGGCCCGCCGCGAACTGGTAGAGGCGAAGAACCAGGCCGAAAGCCTTTTGCATTCGACCAGGAAGTCGATCGAAGAACACGGTGATAAGGTCGATCCATCGACGGTCGAGGCGATTGAACTGGCGATGTCCGCACTGGAAGACACGCTGAAATCCGATGATGCGGGCAAGATCAAAGGCGGCATCCAGAACGTGACCGAGGCGGCCATGCGGCTGGGCGAGGCGATCTACAAAGCCTCGGCTGCCGAAGGCGGGGCCGATGACGGCGATAACCCGCGCGAGGTCGATGATGATATCGTCGATGCCGACTTCGAAGACCTTGGCGAAAAGAAGCGGAAGTAACACCGCTGAACTGGTTGAAAGGGGCGGCTCCGAAAGGGGTCGCCCCGCCCGGTTTCTGATGTAAGGTTTGCCATGGCAAAGCGCGATTATTACGATATTCTTGGTGTGGCTCGCGGGGCATCGGCCGACGAGCTGAAAAAGGCATACCGCGCCAAGGCCAAAGAACTGCACCCCGACCGCAACACCGCCGACCCGAACGCGGAAGCCCAGTTCAAGGAAGTGAACGAGGCGTATGACGTCCTGAAGGACGACAACAAGAAGGCCGCCTATGACCGTTATGGCCATGCAGCCTTTGAAGGCGGCAATGGCGGGGCCGGGCGGGGCGGTTTTCAGCAGGGCGATTTCGCCTCGTCCTTCTCGGACGTGTTCGAAGATCTGTTTGGCGATTTCATGGGCGGGCGCGGCGGGCAGGCGGGCGCACAGGGCCGCGCGCGCGCACAGCGCGGGTCCGATTTGCGCTATAACCTGCGGGTCTCTCTGGAAGAGGCGCATCAGGGCATCCAGAAAACCATCAACGTCCCCTCATCCCAGACCTGCGATATCTGCCGCGGATCGGGGGCCGAAGGCGGGGCTGACCCCGTCACCTGCCCGACCTGTTCCGGCATGGGCAAGGTGCGCGCCCAGCAGGGCTTTTTCACGGTCGAACGCACCTGCCCCACCTGCAACGGCATGGGCCAGATCATCAAGAACCCCTGCCGCAACTGTGGCGGGCAGGGCCGGGTCGAAAAGGAACGCGCCCTGTCGGTGAACATCCCGCAAGGCGTGGAAACCGGCACACGGATTCGCCTTGCTGGCGAAGGCGAGGCTGGATTGCGCGGCGGGCCGCAGGGCGACCTCTATATCTTCATCGAGGTCAAAGAGCACGCGATCTTCCAGCGTGACGGCGTGCACCTGTTCTGCCGCGTGCCCGTCAGCATGGGCACGGCAGCCCTGGGGGGCGAGGTTGAGGTGCCCACGATCGACGGCGGGATGAGCCGGGTCAAAGTGCCCGCAGGGGCCCAGACCGGCAAGCAGATGCGCCTGCGCGCCAAGGGCATGCCCGCCCTGCGCGGCGGCGGCCTTGGCGATATGCTGATCGAACTGGCGGTGGAAACGCCTGTGAACCTGACCGCGCGGCAAAAGGAATTGCTGCGCGAATTCGAAAAGCTGTCCGAGGAAAACAACCCCGAAAGCTCCAGCTTCTTTTCCAAGGTCAAGGGTTTCTGGGACGGGATGAAGAACTGACCCGGTTTGCCGGTGATCCGACGGCATAGGGCGGCGCTCGCCACTGCCCTGCGGGCGTTCCTCGTCAGAGCCTTCGCGAAGAACAAGCGCAAGGGCGTGATGAGCGGGCCGCGCATGGTGCCCGCATCACCCCGCGCTGACGCCCATCGCAAGGCCATGATTCCCGCCCCGCCCGCCCCGGAAAATCATCTGGCCCCTTTCTGGGGTTTTCATCTTTTGTTAAGAATACATAAAAGCGTTTGATATCAATATTTTGCAGATCTCTGACTTCTCCGAAAAAAGCCCTTCCTTCGACGCGTTAATCCCTTATTCACCATTTTCCGCCCAGACTGCGGCATGGCCCGCGCACCCGCCTTTCACGAAGCCCCGCTTCCCCTGTTCGCCCCGGATGGCGATGTGGATGAGGCGCGGGGTGATGCCCTGCCGGACCGTCTGCCATCCTATATTGCCGATCACCGCAAACGCCTGCGCACGCGCTTCCTCGATGGCGGGGCGACGGCCATGCCGGACTACGAACTCCTTGAACTGGTTCTGTTCCGTGCGATCCCCCGGCAGGATGTCAAACCCCTTGCGCGTGCGCTGCTGGACACGTTCGGCGATTTCAACCGCGTTGTCACGGCCCCCGCACCCCGCCTGATGGCGGTGAAGGGGGTGGGAGAGGCGGTCGTTCTGGAACTGAAGATCGTCGAGGCTGCGGCCATGCGCATGATGCGCGCCCGCGTGATGCAGCGCCCCGTGCTGTCATCCTGGGACGCGCTTCTGGATTACTGCCACACCGCCCTGTCGCACCGCGAAACCGAATGTTTCCGCATCCTGTTCCTTGACCGGAAAAACGTCCTCATCGCCGACGAAGAACAGGCCCGCGGCACCGTCGATCACGTCCCCGTCTACCCGCGCGAAGTGGTCAAGCGTGCGCTGGAACTGAACGCCAGCGCCTTGATTCTGGTGCATAATCACCCCTCTGGCGATCCCACGCCGTCGCAGGCCGATCTGGAGATGACGGCGCAGATAAAGGATGCGGCCCAGGTGCTGGGCCTGACCCTGCATGACCATCTGATCATCGGAAAATCGCGCGAACTGTCGTTCCGGGCGCAGGGCTATCTTTAGAGTTTAAAGGCGGCCTTCGGGCGTCAGCCACACCTCCACCCGCCGGTTCAACCCCCGCCCCAGGCTGGTCGTGTCGCAGGCCATCGGCAGCACCTCGCCAAACGCCATCACCTGCGGCAACTGCCCTGCGGGCAAATCCGGTGCCGCCTCGCGCAGCGCCCCGGCCACCACCTCTGCCCGTTCCTGTGACAGGGCCAGATTTTCGGTGGCATCCCCTGATCCGTCAGAAAAGCCCGCCAATATCAGTGATTTGCCCGCATACCGCCCGGCCAGCAGCAGTTCTGCAAGGTCCGCGAGGTTCTGCTGCGATGGCGCATCAAGGGCGGTTGATCCATCCTGAAACCGAAAGGTCAGCGACAGCCGGTCCGCCCCCGCCATCACTGCGACCAGCGCTTTCAGGTCCGCCAGCGCCACATCATCGCCCGCGCCCTGGATCGCATTGATCAGCCGCAATCCATCCGCCGTCATCGCCTGCTGCACCGCCCCCCGGTCGATATAGCCCGCCCCCGCAATCGCCGCCTGTGCGGGCGGGGTCGACAGAAATTCCAGAAATTCCCGCGCCATCAGGGGCAGGCGGCGGCGCGGGGTCAGCAGGTAGATCGGCAAGGATAAAGGATAATCTTGCGCCTTCACCGCCATCGGGGTCGGCAGCAAGGGAAAGCCGCAACTGTCGGTCAGGGCCAGTCTCTGCGCCGCCCCTTGTGCTGATTGCACCGAAATCGCCAGCGCATAGGGGTCTGCCGCCACCGCCGTCGCAAGTGCGGCCAGATCCGTGTGCAGCACCTCCCCCGTGATCTCGCGCCCCAGACGTGCGACCAGTGCGCGCTGCATGTCGGTATCGGGGGCCATCGCATGCAGCGCGATCGGCATATCCGGCCCGCCCAGCGCCTGCCAGTTCACGATCTCGCCCGCCAGTACCGCCGCCAGATCGCGTGATGAAATCACAGGCGTCGGATTGTCCGCCGCCATGATCGGGATCAGCGCATCCATCGCCAGCGCGCGGTTGCCGAAATCGGGGTCGGTTGCCGCCGCAATCGCAAATTCCGCCGCACCTGCCGTCATCGCATCATGTCCCGCGTCAGGCGACATGGCGGAAAAACTGATATCAGCCAGTATCTTACCTGATGCAGGTTCCGACAGCGTTGCGGTATAGCCCACCCCGTTGCCCGGCGCGTAACGCAACCCCCGCTGCGTGGCAAAGGCCTGCACCAGGGGGGGCAGCAGGGCGGCCCCGGTTTCAGGTGCGCCGACAAAGCGGATGACGGCAAGGGGTGCGGTCAGGTCGGGGCAACCCGGGCCTTCGCAGATGACCCCTTCGGCATCCACGGTCAGGGTGCCATAGCTGGTCTCGATCCGGTAGAATTCGCCGTCAAACCCCTGCAGCGCGCCATCCAGCCGGATGCCGCCTTCGCGTGCGGTCAGCGTGACATCCTGCGCCACGGCCCCCGTTGTTGTCAGAAGTGCAAGGGCTGCTGCCGCGCACCACGCCTTGGGGCCCATGAAACCTCTGCTGCGTTTTAGTTTGCAGCCGCGATTGTCAGGTCTGTCACAAGATTCTTCAACACCAGAATGTCGCCCACGCCATCACAGTCCGGCATGGCCAGCGTCAGTTCCGTTGTCGTGGCCTCACCGGCAAGCGTCATAATCGTCTCGCCCAGCATTTCGCGCCCGCAGGTCGCCTCGGTCACCGCCGCCTCGACCAGGACATCGCTGTTCGCGATCCCGCTGACAGGAAAAGTATAAACCTCGGCCAGCAGCGGCAGGACGACATCGGCATCCCCCAGCAGCGTCAGATAGCCGCCCGCAGGCGGTGCGCCCGTCAAAGGCGTGTGCGGATCGTCGGCGGACAGATGCCCGGCATCGCCATAATCCGCCCCGTTTTCAAAGGCATGCAGCTGGAACGCATCCTTGTCCTGCCACTGCACGCCAAAGCGGCGCAGGGTCGCCATGGCCGGCACGCGCAAGCTTTCGCTGATCGGATCGGCATCCGCGACATAGGCCACGACATTCGCATCGACCGCCATCGCAGGGATCGCGAGGAAGACCGACCCCGTCGCATCGGTTTTCTGGGTGATGGTCAGGCCTTCATGTTCGATCACAACGCGCGCCTCCGGCGCGCAGGGGGCCATGATGCTGACACCGATCATCGCCTGCGGGGCCAGCGCCACTTTCATCGTCATCGCGCAGGCATCGGCGGTTTCTGTCGCAGTGGATGGTGCGGGCTGCGGCACGGATTGGGCCGGTGCTGTCAAAGAAGGCGCTTCCGTGATCACCGGGGCCACGGCATCCGATCCGGCGCCGCTGAATGTTGCGGCAGGCCGCGGGGTCACTACCGGTGCGGCGGGTGCAACAGGGTCTGTCGAAACGGTTTGCGGGACAACAGGCGGGGCAACCGGGATCACCAGATCGGTTGCCGGGGCGGGCGTGTCCAGAACGCCGGCTGTGGCGGGTGCCGCACCTGTGGCCGCAGAAGCGGTTTTCGGCGGCTGCACGGGTTCCGGCAGGCTGACATCGACACGGACCGCGACATTCGCCGTCTGGGGCTGGGTCTGTTCCGGCCCGGCCGAGACGAAATCGACATTCGTCGGTTGGGGTGCGGCGGCGGCGGCAGAAGTGTCCGCACCATTCTGCACGATATGCCCGACACCGAGCGCGATGCCGATCAAGGCAAAAACCAGGCTCAGTTGACGTTTGCGATCCATTCCCGCCTCCACACGACTCGTATCGGCAGGATTTAGCCGACCAAAGGGGCAATCGCGTGTCCAAACAAGGGAATGTTTCCAGTAAAACGGCCAGTTATGCCCGTTTTCGCCGTCTTTTTGCCGCAATCAGCCTGACGCTGGGTCAGGCCAGTTTGCCGTGGCAGTGCTTGAACTTCTCGCCCGATCCGCAGGGGCAGGTGTCATTGCGCCCCGGATTGCCCCATGTGGCGGGGTCCGCTGCATCAAATCCCGCAAGGGCTGCGGGGGCTGCAACAGGCGCTGCAGCGACGGCCGCAGGGGCCACCACCTTTGGCTGTGCCGCCGCCTGCTGGGCCGCAAGCTGCGCCAGCATGGCCTGCTGTTCTTCCGGCGTGATCGGGCGCACCTGCGCCAGTTTCTGCGTCACATCCTGCCGCAGGCTGTTCAGCATGTTCTCGAACAGCTGGAACCCTTCGGTCTTGTATTCATTCAGCGGGTCGCGCTGCGCATAACCACGGAAACCCACCACCGCCCGCAGATGTTCCAACCGCAGAAGATGGTCGCGCCATTTGCTGTCAATCGTCTGCAGCAACATCTGCTTTTCGATGGACCGCATCGTATCCATCCCGAAGGCTGCCGCCTTTTCCGCCATCATCTTGTCCGATGCTTCGGTGATCCGCTCCAGCATCACGTCCTGATCGACCCCCTCTTCCGCCGCCCATTTCAGGATCGGCAGATCAAGGCCCAGCTTTTCAATCACCGCCGCGTAAAGCCCTTCGGCATCCCAGGCATCGGCATAGCTGCGCGGCGGCATGTATGCCGCCACCAGATCGTTGACCACTTCATGCCGCATATCCTCGGCAATCTCGTTCACGTCCTCGGCTTCCATGATCTCGCGGCGCTGGCCGAAGATCGCCTTGCGCTGGTCATTCATCACATCGTCGAATTTCAGCAGCTGCTTGCGGATGTCGAAGTTGCGCCCTTCGACCTTGGCCTGCGCGCGTTCCAGGCTTTTGTTGACCCAAGGGTGAACGATGCTTTCGCCTTCCTTCATCCCCAGTTTCGACAGCACGCTGTCCAGCCTGTCAGACCCGAAAATCCGCATCAGATCGTCTTCGAGGCTCAGGAAAAACGCCGAACGCCCCGGGTCGCCCTGACGGCCCGACCGGCCCCGCAACTGATTGTCGATGCGGCGGCTTTCATGGCGTTCCGTGCCCAGCACGAACAATCCGCCCGCCGCAATCACGGCGGCCTTTTCATCCGCATGTTCCGCCTCGACCTTCGCGCGGATTTCATCCGGATGCGCCTGCGGGTCCGCAGCGATGGCCTGCATCACGATCATCTCGACGTTGCCGCCCAGCTGGATATCCGTGCCGCGCCCTGCCATGTTCGTCGCAATCGTCACCGCATTCAGCTTGCCCGCATCGGCGATGATCTGTGCTTCCTGTTCATGCTGGCGCGCGTTCAGCACATTGTGCGTGATCCCTTCGGATTTCAGCAGGGCCGACAGCGCCTCGGATTTCTCGATCGATGTCGTGCCTACCAGCAGGGGCTGGCCAAGGGCATGCGCCTCTTTGATCGCCTTGACCACGCCGGTGTATTTCTCGCGCGCGGTGCGGAACACCTGGTCATGGTCATCCTTGCGCTGCACATCGCGGTTGGTTGGCACTTCGACCACGCCAAGGCCATAGATTTCGGCGAATTCCTCGGCTTCCGTCACCGCCGTGCCCGTCATGCCCGCCAGTTTGTCGTACAGGCGGAAGTAGTTCTGGAATGTCACCGATGCCAGCGTGATATTCTCTGGCTGGATTTTCACATCCTCTTTCGCCTCGATCGCCTGATGCAGCCCGTCCGACAGCCGCCGCCCGCGCATCATCCGGCCCGTGAATTCGTCGATCAGCATCACTTCGCCGTCGCGCACGATATAGTTCTGGTCCTTGTGATAGACTTTATGCGCGCGCAGGGCCTGCGTCACGTGATGCACCAGCGTCGTGCTTTCCGGATCATACAGCGTCTGCCCGTCCGGCAGCAGCCCCGCCGCCAAAAGGCGCTGTTCGATAAAATCATTGCCCTCTTCGGTAAAGGTCACATTCCGGGTTTTTTCATCCAGCGTGTAATGCGCCGGCACCAGATCGGGGATCAGCGCATTGACCTTCTGATACAGATCCGACCGGTCCTGGGACGGGCCCGAGATGATCAGGGGCGTGCGCGCCTCATCCACCAGAATGCTGTCCACCTCGTCCACGATGGCATAGAAGTGGCCGCGCTGCGACATTTCGGCAATGCTGCCTTTCATGTTGTCGCGCAGATAGTCGAACCCCAATTCGTTGTTCGTCGCATAGGTCACATCGCATTTATACGCCGCGCGCTTTTCCGCCTCGCCCTGATAGGGATAGACGACGCCCGTCGTCATGCCCAGTTGCGCATAAACCTTGCCCATCCATTCGGCATCGCGCTTGGCCAGATAATCGTTGACCGTCACGATATGCACGCCCTTGCCCGCCAGC
>JAAFHS010000079.1 GCA_013298485.1 Rhodobacterales bacterium | reverse complement strand
AATGCGGCTCTGCGGGCAGCACATCGCGCCGCCCGCAGAGGAATGTTCAGAACGCGAAGCTGACCCGCGCCTTGACGGTTGTCACGTCAAGGTCGACGCCCGATCCGTCGAAGTTATTGAACTGGTGCGTCAGAACCTCGCCACCCACGCGCCATTGATCCGTCAGCGCATAGTCGGCCCCAAGCCCCGCAAACCAGCCGCTATCCGACAGGGACGCACCGCCGACACTCGCCTCGGCATAAGCATATCCCGCCGTGCCATAGACCAGCGTGCGGCCCAGATCGGCCCCCGCCATCAGTTTCAACCGCGCGACCGAATCCAGCTCGTTCCCCGCAGTCGCCCCCAGATCAATGCCCGTCGTATCATAATCAAGCTCGCCACCGACAACGGCCTTGCCGAAATCATAGCGGTAGCCTCCAAAGATACCGCCCAGAACGCCATCGCCATCCAGGCCGGCACCATTGCTGCCGACATCGCCATAGCCCAATTGCGCCCCGACATAGGCCCCACCCCACTCACCGCCCGTCGACACCGGGGCGGCCACGGGTGCGGGCGCGATGACAGGTTCCGGGACCGGCTCGGTTGGGCCGCCCGCGAAAACTGGCGTTGCCAAAGCCGATATGAACATCATGCTCGTTATCGATGTTTTCATCGTCATCTCCTTCAAGGTCCAGCGACCGGTTTCGGTCTGCATCCCTCAAAAAGACACTCGATGCCCGCAAGGCAACCTCATCTCACCTGGATTTGACCACAACCGGGGAATCGTCGCGAAATCCTGCCGGTCCATCCAGCCGTTTTCGGCTGCTGTCAGCCGAATATGATGATTACGCAGGCTTTTCTTTACGAATTTTTACCGCGTGTCTCAATGGCATCACCGCGGATCGGCTGTGCTATCCGCCATTGTCAGACCCGATCGGCCAGCGCCAGCCATTCCTCTTCCGCAGCGGTCAACAGGCGCTGACGGTCTGCCATCATCTCGGATGCCTTGCGGAACTTCACCGGCTCCTTGGCATAAAGATCGGGGCCTTCCAGCAGTTCGGCCAGCTTGGCAATCTCGGCCTCCAGCCGTTCAATCAGACCCGGCAGATCGTTGAACCGCTTGCGTTCGGTAAAGCTCAGGCCGGTCTCGACCGGGGTGTAGGCTTTATGGGCCGCAGCCGCGGCACGGGCGCGGGCCTCTTCTGCTGCCACAAGGGCCGGGCGCTGCGTCACATAATCGGACCACCCGCCGGGATAAACCATCGCGCGGCCCTGCCCTTCCAGCGCCACGGTCGTCGTGGCCACCCGGTCGATGAAATCGCGGTCGTGACTGACCAGCAGCACAGTGCCGTCATAGTCGCCCAGGATATCCTGCAGCAGATCAAGGGTTTCGACATCCAGATCATTGGTCGGCTCGTCCAGGATCAGCAGATTGGACGGCCGCGCCATCAGCTTGGCCAGCAGCAACCGCGCCTTTTCCCCCCCCGACAGCGAATAAACCGGCGCGCGCGCCTGCCTTTCGTCGAACAGGAAATCTTTCAGATAGGCGACGACATGTTTCGGATTGCCGCGCACCATCACCTGATCCGACGCACCCGACACCGCCATCAGGGGATCGCCCGTCAGGTTTTCCCAAAGCGTTGCCTTGGCATCCAGCTGCGCGCGGGCCTGATCGAAAACTGCAATGTCCAGATTGGTACCCAGCGTAACCGCGCCCGCGTCCGGGGCAAGCTGCCCTGTCAGCATCTTCAGAATCGTGGTCTTGCCCACGCCGTTGGGTCCGACAAAGGCTACCCGGTCCCCCCGCAGCACGCGCAGATCGAAATCACGCGTGATGATGGTCTGGCCAAAAGCTTTACTGATACCCTTCGCCTCGATCACCTTCTTGCCCGACACCGTCCCGCTTTCGATCTCCAGCGCGGCCGTGCCCTGCCTGCGGATATGCGAGGCGCGCTCATCCCGCAGCGCCGCCAGTGCCCGCACGCGCCCCTGATTGCGCTTGCGCCGGGCAGAGATGCCTTCCACCGCCCATTTTGCCTCGGCCTTGATCTTGCGGTCCAGCTTGTGGCGCGCCTCGTCCTCTTCGGCCCAGACGGTTTCGCGCCAGTCCTCAAACCCGTCGAACCCGGATTCGCGCCGCCGCACCTGCCCCCGGTCGATCCACAGCGTGGCCTTGGACAAGGCCCGCAGAAACGCGCGGTCATGACTGATCAAAACGAACGCCGTGCGGGTCGATTTCAACTCGGCCTCCAGCCATTCAATGGCATGGATGTCCAGATGGTTCGTCGGCTCGTCCAGCAGCATCAGTTCCGGCGCCTCGGCCAGCAGTTTGGCCAGTGCCGCACGGCGCTTTTCACCGCCGGATGCTGTCGCCACGGGCATGTCGGGATCAAACTTCAACCCTTCGGCCACCATGGGCACGCGGTAGGCCTCACCTTCGTCCAGACGGCTGGCGGCAAAATCGCCAAGCGTCGAAAACCCTGACAGATCAGGGTCTTGTTCCATATATCCAACGGTAATGCCGGGCGGCACCACGCGGTCACCGCGATCTGCTTCGGCCAGACCAGCCATCACCTTCATCAGGGTCGATTTGCCCGATCCGTTGCGCCCGACCAGCGCCACGCGGTCGCCCGGCTGGATCACCAGCGACAGATCATCAAAGACCGGATTTCCGCCGAATGTCAGCGAGATGGAGTTCAGTTGCAAAAGGGGTGCGCGTGCCATGCCGGGCAGGTAAGGGCCTGCGCGGCAAAGGTCAACGGTCAGACCGCAACGGCACGCAAGGCACGCGCCCGGGCGGGCGGAATAGCCGCAATATCAAGGGCGGTGAACACATGCAGCGTATCCAGCGCGCGGTCCAGTACGGCATGGTCGCTGACCCAGCCCCCCATCATCAGATAGGTCCGCAACAGGGCCGGCGTCTGCGCCTGCGCCAAACGCGGATCAAATTCCGCCCGATGCTCGGCATAAGCCACTGTTTCCACATGCCGTTTGCGGGGCTGCATTGCCTGCGGGCCCAGGTGATGCGCCGCCAGTGACTGCAAGGCCGCGTGATGTCTCGCCGGATCCGCCCCGTCGAATGAGGCGCACCCAAACAGGATCTCGATGCCCTTTTCATCCACCAGACGTGCAATCGCGCCCCAGGCCACGCGCAAAAGATCGGCATCCGGGGCGCGATCCGGCGCAATACAGAACCGCCCCAGTTCCATCATCGGTGCCGTGAACACCGAAAACCCATCAAGATCATAGAACTGCGCGGCATAGCTCAGATTGATATCGCGACCGTTCGCAAGCGGCATCAGGCGGTAGGTGCAGGCCAGCGCGCCAGACCCCGCCTCTTCCACCAGCATCTGCAGACAGGACGCATCAAAGCGATCCGCATCACGCCCCGGCCCTTGGCCCGCAAGTCCACGCCCCGCGATAAAGCATTGATATCGCAGTGCTTGTGCCGCATGAAGATCGGCAGGCGTGCTGGCCAGACGGGCGGTATAGCGGCCTTTCAACAGCGCCAGCATCGACAAGTCACTTCCCACCTTGGCGGGACAGCCCCGCGCGCCTAGATATGAGGCCAACCGCAGCCTGCACGCAAGCAGGATCGAAAGGACGCGCATCATGGAAAAGATCATCAAATCGGATGCCGAATGGCAGGCGCAATTGTCCGACCTCGCCTTCAAGGTCACGCGCAAGCATGGCACGGAACGCGCCTTTACGAATGACAATTTCCCAAAGACATCAGGAACTTACCGCTGCATCTGCTGCGAGGCCCCGGTGTTTGACGCCGCCACTAAATTCGACAGCGGCACGGGCTGGCCCAGTTTCTGGGCGCCGCTGGATGCCGAAATGGTGGGCGAATCCATCGACCGCAGCTGGTTTGCCACCCGCACCGAAGTGCATTGCAACCGATGCGATGCGCATCTGGGGCATGTGTTTCCCGACGGCCCCGCACCGACGGGCCTGCGCTATTGCATCAACGGCGTGGCCCTGACCTTCGATCCGGAAACCTGACGCATCAGCATATAGTCCGCAAAGACGCTACTGGTTGTCCAGAACCTGATCCGCACGGAAGTTGCCAAGGTTGCCAAGCAGCTGCTTGATCAGGCTGACACCGCGCACGTTGGTCTCCGTCACACGGCGTGACAGGGCCACGACCTGCCCGTCTTCCAGGCCAAAGCGTTCCACGTTTGATACCGTGCCCTCTTCAGTAAAGGATATCGCCACCACCTGGCGGTCGATCTCTTGTGGCGCGCGCGGGCCAAAGGTGCGGAACCGGCTTTGCACATAGTACCAGCCCACGTCATCCAGCAGCCCCGATGCCGTCGGCCGCCCGATCTTTTGCGCCACGGTTTCGCGCGTGTCGGTCCCGACCTCGACCAGTGTCAACTCGTCATCTGACGGGACATATCCATGGTTGCGAATGATCGGCGAACAGGCCACCGTCAACGCCACAAACAGCCCCGCAATGGCCCATCTGACTGGCCGCGCCCAAAAGGTCATGCGATCCTACTCCGCCCACACTCGTTTTTCACGGCCATCCCGCGCGCCGCTTGTCAAGACGCCGCGATCGCCGTATCGCAACAGCATCAAGGCATCCCTTCCGCCTTGGGATACAGAATGATGTGCCCCGGATCAAGGAAGGAACGCAATACGGGGGGCAGAGGAGCCTGCGATGACGAACCCTTTGAGCTTGCCTTTCCAGGTGCGCGGCCTGTCGCCCAAAAAACCAACCCGCTTTGATCTGGCCCCCGATGCCGCCACCCGTGCGGCCATCGCCGCGGCACTGGATATCACGGCGGTCAATGCGCTGTCGTTCAAGGGCGAATTGCGCCCCGTGGGCCGCCGCGACATCGTGCTGGAGGCCGTTCTGGTGGCGCGGGTGGAACAGCCTTGCGGCATCACGCTGGCCCCCGTGAAGACCGCCATCAGTGAAACCGTGGTGCGGCGCTATCTGGCGGACTGGACAGCACCCGAGGGGACCGAGGCCGAAATCCCGGAAGATGATACCGCAGAACCCCTGCCCGATCTGATTGATGTGGGCGCTGTCGCGGTGGAGGCGCTGAGCCTTGCCCTGCCGCTTTATCCGCGCGCGCCGGGGGCTGCACTCGGTCAGGCGGTGTTTGCCGAACCGGGGGCGGCCCCGCTGACGGATGGTGATCTGAAACCCTTTGCGGGGCTTGCGGCCCTGAAGGACAAGCTGGGCAAGCCCTGACCCCGCGTCCACGGGTGCGGGCCGCGAATAAAGGGGTTGCGCTTGGCCGGAATCGCAGTATGTTCCGCGCCTTATTCAGACCGCCGGATGGTGCACAGGTGCATCGGATAACGGGTTGATCTGTAAACAAAATCAGGGGCATGTCCCCACCCAGACCGAGGTTGAGACATGGCTGTCCCACAGAACCGCACGACCAAATCCCGTCGCAACATGCGCCGCGCGCATGACGCGCTCGTCGCGGCAAACCCCAACGAATGCGCCAATTGTGGTGAGTTGAAGCGCCCGCACCATGTGTGCAGTGCCTGCGGCCACTACGATTCGCGCGAAGTTGTCGCATCGGCAAAAGAAGTCGATCTGGACGAAGACGCCGCGTAAGTGGCGGATCGCGCAGGCCCGGCATGGTAAGCGGAGCGGAGAGCCCCACCACCACACATGCCCCGCGCATTGTCATTTCCATTGACGCCATGGGTGGCGATCAGGGGCCGGCAGCCGTGGTTGCCGGTCTTGCCGATTCTGCCGCGCGGCAACACCGGGGCCCTGATGGCCGTCAGCATGATCCGCCTGCGCAAACTGCCCGGCGTCAACCGCCCCGCCATCGCCTGCCTGTGGCCCAGCCGCAATCCCGGCGGGTTCAACCTGATGCTGGACGTCGGTGCCGACATCAAGGCGGAAGCCGATGATCTTTTGCAATATGCGATTATGGGCGCATCCTATGCGCGCAACGGGCTGAACCTGACCCGCCCGCGCATCGGGCTGCTGAACGTGGGCACCGAAGAACACAAGGGCCGGGCCGAGTTGAAAGAGGCGCATGACCGCATGGCCGGTGCGGCAGCCGTCGGTGGGTTCGATTACGTGGGCTTTGTCGAAGGCGGCGATCTGCCGTCGGATCGCGTGGATGTGATTGTGACCGACGGCTTCACCGGCAACATCGCGCTGAAAACCGGCGAAGGCACGGCCAAGCTGATTTCCGATTTCCTGCGGCAGGCGTTCAATGCCGGATTGCTGTCGAAATTCGCCGCCCTTCTGGCGATGAACTCGTTGAAACGGCTGCAGAAACGCATCGACCCGCGCCGCCAGAACGGCGGCGTCTTCCTCGGGCTGAACGGCACGGTGGTGAAATCGCACGGCTCGGCCGATGCCACGGGGGTTGCGGCGGCGATCAGCCTGGCACACCGCCTTGCGCAGTCGGGCTTTCAGGCGCGTCTTGCCGCGCGCCTTGCAGAGGTCGCGCGCGCGGGGCAGGATATGCCTGACTCCACGGCAAAGGACGGAACCACCGAATGACGATACGTGCCGTGGTCAGGGGTGTGGGGCATTATCTGCCCGCGCGGGTGGTGCCGAATGCGGAATTCGCGGCCCGCATCGACACGTCGGATGAATGGATCAAGTCCCGTTCTGGCATCGAACGGCGGCATTTCGCGGCAGAGGGCGAGTTGACCTCGGACCTTGCCACCCATGCGGCGCGCGCTGCCTTGGCCGATGCTGGCATCGATGCAGGCGCGCTGGATGCGATTATCGTCGCCACCTCGACACCCGACCTGACATTCCCGTCGGTTGCGACCATGGTGCAGGCCAAACTCGGCATGACGCGGGGCTTTGCCTTTGACGTACAGGCCGTCTGCGCGGGCTTTGTCTATGCGCTGACGACGGCGAATGCGCTGATTGCCGCAGGTCAGGCGGCGCGCATTCTGGTGATCGGGGCGGAAACCTTCAGCCGCCTGATGGATTGGGATGACCGCAGCACATCTGTTCTGTTCGGGGATGGCGCGGGGGCGCTGGTGCTTGAAGGGCAGCCGGGCGCGGGCACATCCGCCGACCGCGGCGTGCTCGCGACCGATCTGAACAGCGACGGGCGGTTTCAGGACCTGCTCTATGTCGATGGCGGCACCTCCACGGGCACAACCGGGCACCTGCGGATGCAGGGCAAGGAAGTGTTCCGCCACGCTATCGAAAAGCTGGCCGAAACCGCACACCGGTCACTGGAAAAGGCCGGGCTTTCGGCAGATGACGTCGACTGGATCGTACCGCACCAGGCCAACCTGCGGATCATCACGGGCACGGCCCAGAAGATGGGCGTGCCGATGAACCGGGTGGTCGTGACGGTGCAGGATCACGGCAATACATCGGCCGCATCGATTCCCCTCGCCCTTTCGGTGGGCCGCGCCCGGGGCCAGATAAAGCCCGGCGATCTGATCGTGACCGAGGCGATCGGGGGCGGTTTGGCCTGGGGTTCGGTCGTTCTGCGCTGGTAATTGCCCGAAGATCGGCAAAACCTGACATTGAAGATCAGCGCCCAAGCCATTGTTATTGACTCGGAAAACCACCCGGCGCACAGTTTCACAAAAATCCGGGGGGAATGATGAGTGAAAAGACACTGACACGGATGGACCTTTCGGAAGCTGTCTTCCGCGAAGTGGGCCTTAGCCGGAATGAATCGTCGCAACTGGTTGAAACGGTTCTGCAGCATATGTCGGATGCGCTGGCGGGCGGCGAGACGGTCAAAATCTCGTCCTTCGGGACGTTCTCGGTGCGGGCCAAGACCGCGCGCGTCGGCCGCAATCCGAAAACGGGCGACGAGGTGCCGATCAGTCCGCGCACCGTGCTGACCTTCCGGCCCTCGCATCTGATGAAGGACCGCGTGGCTGCCGGCAAGAAACGCTAAGGGCGGCTGATGGAGAAATCAGCCGACGCCTTCCGCACGATCAGCGAAGTGGCCGATCATCTGGACACGCCCGCGCATGTGCTGCGGTTCTGGGAAAGCCGTTTTCCGCAGATCAAACCTGTGAAACGCGCAGGCGGACGCCGGTACTACCGGCCCAGCGATGTGGCCCTGCTGGAAGGCATCAAGCGGCTACTCCACAACGACGGTATCACCATCCGGGGCGTGCAGAAAATCCTGCGCGAACATGGCGTGCGGCATGTGGCCGGGCTGGCGGATGATCCGTCGGATGAAGAGGTCGCACTGGAAGTGGCCCTGGCCGATATCGACCCCGAAACGCCCTCACCGGTTCTTGATGCCCCCGCGGCGGAAGAGGCGACCGTGACGGTGCTGCAGGATGCCGTGGCCCGGATGCGCGGCACGGCCCCCCCCCAGCCGGGTCTCTTCGATGACACCGGCACCCCTGCGGCGGATGACGCGGAACCTGCAGGTCTGTGGGATGT
>JAAFHS010000078.1 GCA_013298485.1 Rhodobacterales bacterium | reverse complement strand
GTCGATGCGCCGGTCGTCCAGATCGATGACCTCGATCCGCCAGCCTGCCACGAACACCTTGTCGCCAAGGCTGGGCAGTTTGCTGAGGTGGTGGATCACCAGCCCCGCCACCGTCTCGTAATCCCCCGCCTCTTCGCGCGGAATGCCGTGGCGGTCGCAGAACTCATCCGCGGGCATTGAGCCTGACACCAGCAGGCTGCCGTCATCGCGGGTGACGACATCGGGCTCTTCGGCCTGCGCCTCGGCAAAGGTGCCGGTGATCGCCTCCAGGATATCGCCTGTCGTGATGATGCCTTCAAAGCTGCCGTATTCGTCGTAGACCAGCGCCATGTGATTGGGCGAGGCGCGCAGAATCTCGATCACGTTCAGCGCATCGGCCATGTCCGACACGACCGGCACTTCGCGCATCAGATCATGCAGGTTCAACGGTTTCTGCGCCGCGATGACCGTAAAGGCATCCGTCAGATACAGGACACCCAGCACATCATCGCCCCGGTACAGGGGAATGCGCGGGCGGCCGATGCGTTCGATCTCGCGCAGCGCCTCCGCCGGCGGGGCATCGATGCTGATCATGTCCACGTCGCGGCGCGGCGTCATCAGGGCGCGTGCCGATCGGTCGGCAAGGCGCATCACACCCGTCAGCATTTCCTGTTCTTCATCCTCGATCACGCCTTCAAAGCGCGCCTCGGCCAGGATCGTGCGCACCTCTTCTTCGGTCACGCGCGACGCACCCGCCCCCGATTGCCCCAGAAGGCGCAGGATCAACCGCCCGGATTTATCCAGCAGCCACACCAGCGGGCTGGCCACCTTGCTGAGGATGGCCATCGCGGGGGCCACGCGGCAGGCCACGCCTTCGGGGTCGCGCAGCGCGATCTGTTTGGGCACCAGCTCACCCACAATCAGCGACAGATAGGTCAGCGCCACCACCACCGATCCCACGCCAAGGGGCGTTGCCCATTCGGCGGGCACACCCATCTGCAACAGTGCGGCCGACAGGCGCGGGCCCAGCGTTGCGCCCGAAAACGCCCCCGACAGCACCCCCACCAGTGTGATGCCGATCTGCACGGTCGACAAGAACCGCCCCGGGTCTTCGGACAGCAGGAGCGCCGTGCGTGCGCCGCGCCGCTTGCTTTCGGCCATCGCGCGCAGGCGTGCAGGCCGAGACGATACCACCGCCAGTTCCGACATGGCCAGCGCGCCGTTCAGCACGATCAGGGCAAGGACGATTGCGATTTCGAAGAACAAGGGGGGATGAACCTGCTGGAATAGACCACAGTTGTACTGGCGATGCCGCGCATCTTCAACCGATACGGGCAATTTCCTGCACGAAGCGCGCCACTTCGTCTTCGGTGTTGTAATAATGGACCGAGGCGCGGATCATCGAAGTCAGGCCCCGCGGCCCCAGATCAAGCCGGGCATAGATCAGCGGCATGACCGAGGCGTTGATGCCCCTGTCGCGCAGACCGGCCTGCAGGGTGCCTGCATCCTGCCCTGCGACGGTGAATGTCACGATGCCCGATTTCCGCAGGCCGCGGTCATGCACATCCACCCCCGGCAGTGACGCAAGACCGCTGCGCAACAGCGCGGCCAAGGCCGTGGTGCGGGTTTCGATTTCCGCCATCCCGACCGCGCGGGCATAGGCCACGGCGCGCGCCAGCCCGATGCGGCCTGCGACATTGCTTTCCCAGTTCTCAAACCGCAAGGCACCGGGGGCGAGGCGATAGGTCTGCGCATCCGTCCATTCGGCGGCGGTCAGATCGATGAAGGGCGGATCAAGCCGGTCGACGATGGCGTTCGCGACATAAAGAAACCCCGTGCCGCGCGGCCCGCGCAGAAACTTGCGCCCGGTGCCCGACAGGATGTGGCAGCCGATGGCCTGCACGTCGATATCGATCTGCCCGACCGACTGGCAGGCATCCAGAAGATAGATCAGCCCGTGTTTCGCGGCCACCCTGCCCACGGCGGCAGCCGGGTTCACAAGGCCGCCCTGGCTGGGCACATGCGTGATCGCGATCAGCTTGTGGGCCGGTGTGACCATCGCATCAAGGGCCGCCACATCGATCTGGCCCGCTGCATCCGATGGCACAAGATCGATCTGCAGCCCGCGCCGTTTCGCCTGATGCAGAAAGGCCAGATAGTTCGACACATATTCGGATTCGTGCGTCAGGATCCGGTCGCCCGGCTGCAAGGGCAGCGCGTAGAAGGCCATATCCCAGGCCCGCGTCGCGTTTTCGGTGTAGGCGATTTCGCCCGGGTCACAGTTCAGCAGGGCCGCGAATTCGGTATAAAAGCGGGCAAGTGCCGGTGCCGCCTGCCGGGCCGCCTCATAACCGCCAACCCGTCGCTCAAGATCAAGATGATCCGTCATCGCGCGGAACACAGGGTCCGGCATCAGCGCGGCCCCGGCATTGTTGAAATGGATCAGGTTGGCGCAGGCGGGCGTGTCGGCGCGCAAGGTATCAATGTCGATCATCGCACGTCCCGTCCCTGATTCAGAATAATCACATTGCCCGAACAGATATCGCCTGCGGGGGATATCAGATGGCTGACCCAGGCCGCTATCTCATCCGGCTGCATCGCCGCCCCATGCGGCATGGCGGCAATCGCACGGGCCAGCACATCGGCGGTCAGCACGTTGAACAAGGGTGTCTCCGTCATCGCCGGGGCCAGCGAGTTCACCGCAATCTTGTCGCGCGCATAGCGTCGGGCGAGATCCTTGGTCAGCGTATCCATCGCGGCCTTGGAGGCGCGGTAATGCGGCGGATCGAAGACGTCGAAATTATAGGCGCCGTTGGAGGAGATGTTGACGATCTTCCTGACGCCGGGCCGCCCTGCCATCGCCTTGACCGCCTGCTGGCAGCAATGGAAGGCGGAGTGGAAGTTGATCTGCATCTGACGCGTCAGCTCATCCGCCGGGATATCGGGAAAATCCGACATGAAGCAGGTGCCTGCATTATTGACCAGCGCATCGAGGCCGCCGAACCGGGCGGTGATGCGGTCAAAGAGGCCGGCAATAGCCGCGGGGTCGGTCAGGTCCACCGCCTCGGGCGTGAAGGCGTCCGTATCGGTGGCCATGGTCAGAAGGGCTGCGCCGTCGATGTCCACACCGACGACATGCAGCCCATCGGCAATCAGCCGGGCCGTGATGGCCCGGCCCATGCCACCTGCGGCCCCGGTGACGACGGCGATACGCATGCCCGCCGTCAGTTCACGACGAAATCGAAATGCTTGCGCACTTTTTCTTCGATCACCCAGGTGCCCTTGAAATCCTTTTCCACCACAAAGGCATCGCCTGCCCTGACGGTGACCGGCACCCCGCCATCCGGTGTGATGGTGATGCGTCCCGCGATCAGCACGACATATTCGTAGGCGGTATAGGTCGCATGATAACTGCCCACCGTGCATTCCCAGATGCCGGATACCATCGCGCCGTCGCTGGCCGTGTGCAGCACCCAAGTTTTCATCGCAGGATTGCCCGCGATCTTGACCCAGCCGTCCAGATCGGCGGTTGCGGGTGCGATCCCGTCCGTGGACGGCAGTTTCGTGATGCTTTGCATGCGTGGTCCTTTCAGGAAAAGTCGGCAGGTCAGGTGGCGGAGGGCAGCGCGTCGAAATCACTGGCGGCATGCCGTTCGGGCAGTTGTTCATGCGGCTCGCCCCAGGTGCGGTTCACCTTGCGACCCCGGATCACCGCCGGGCGCGCGTCGATCCGTCGGGCCCAGGCCAGCACATGGGTATAGCTCGCAACATCCAGGAACTCGGCCGCGCTATAGGCGCGGCCAAGGACGAGGTTCCCGTACCAGGCCCAGATCGCGATATCGGCAATGGAATAGGCACCCCCCGCCATCCAGTCCTTGTCGGCCAGATGACGGTCCAGCACATCGAGCTGGCGTTTGGTTTCCATCGCAAAGCGGTTGATCGGATATTCCATCTTGAAGGGCGCATAGGCATAGAAATGCCCGAAGCCGCCGCCAAGATAGGGGGCAGACCCCATCTGCCAGAAGAGCCATGACAGGCATTCGGTGCGCCCCGCGTGATCGGTTGGGATCAGCGCCCCGAACCTGTCGGCGAGATACAGCAGGATCGCACCGGATTCGAAAATGCGCTGCGGCGGTGTGACGGAATGGTCCATCATCGCGGGGATTTTGGAATTCGGGTTGGCCCCCACAAAGCCCGATCCGAACTGGTCCCCCTTGTTGATGTCGATCAGCCAGGCGTCATATTCGGCACCCTTGTGACCAAGGGCCAGCAGCTCCTCCAGCATCACGGTGACCTTGACGCCATTGGGCGTGGCCAGTGAATAGAGCTGCAGGGGATGCACGCCGACCGGCAGGGGCTTGTCATGCGTGGCCCCGGCGACGGGGCGGTTGATGGATGCGAACTGGCCGCCGTTTTCCTTGTCCCAGGTCCAGACTTTGGGCGGCGTATAGGCGGTATCGGACATGAACGGCTCCTTTTTCTGATCGCACGCTCATCCGCCCTGACAGGCGTCTTCGCTTTTTGCAGCGCAGAGCACCCGCAGGGGTGTGATAAGCAGCAATCGGGTCAGATCGACAGGCAGATGTATTTCATTTCCATATAGTCATCCATCCCGTGATGGCTGCCTTCGCGGCCGAGGCCGGATTGCTTGACCCCGCCGAAGGGGGCGACTTCGGTGGAAATCAGCCCGGTGTTCACCCCCACCATGCCGTATTCCAGCCCTTCCTGCACCCGGGTGATGCGCCCGATGTCGCGGGCGTAGAAGTAACTCGCAAGGCCGAAGATCGTGTCATTGGCGCGTGCGATCACCTCTTCTTCGGTGTCGAATTTGAACAGCGGGGCCAAGGGGCCAAAGGTTTCCTCGTTCGCGACCTTCATCTGCGGGGTCACGCCGGTGACCACTGTCGGTTCAAAGAACGTGCCGCCCAGGGCATGCCGTTTGCCGCCGGTCACGATTTTGCCGCCGCCTGCCAGCACATCGGCGATATGCTCTTCCACCTTTGCGACCGCGTCTTCATTGATCAGCGGCCCCGTGGTGATCCCGGCCTGCAGCCCGTCGCCGATGGCGAGCTTTTTGACGGCCACGGCCAGTTTGGCGGCAAAGGCATCATACACCCCCGCCTGCACGTAAATCCGGTTGGCACAGACGCAGGTCTGCCCGTTGTTGCGGAATTTCGAAATCATGGCCCCTTCGACGGCGGCATCCAGATCGGCATCGTCGAACACGATGAAGGGCGCATTGCCGCCCAGTTCCATCGAACATTTCAACACCTGATCGGCGGCCTGTTTCAGCAGGATACGCCCCACCTCGGTGGACCCCGTGAAGGTCAGCTTGCGGATCGCCGGGTTTTCGCAGAATTCCTTGCCGATATCGGAGGATCGTTTCGAGGTGATCACCGAAAACACGCCCGCAGGCACGCCCGCCCGTTCCGCCAGCACGGCCAGCGCCAGTGCCGACAGCGGTGTTTCTGCCGCAGGGCGCGCAACAAAGCCGCAGCCTGCCGCCAGCGCCGGGGCCACCTTGCGCGCGATCATCGCATTGGGGAAATTCCACGGCGTGATCGAGGCCGCGACGCCAATCGGCTGCTTGATGACAGTGATGCGCTTGTCGCGCTGGTGGCCGGGGATGGTTTCGCCGTAGACGCGCTTTGCCTCTTCGCCGAACCATTCGATGAAGGAGGCACCATAGGCCACTTCGCCCTTGGCCTCGGCCAGGGGCTTGCCCATTTCCGCCGTCAGGATCGCGCCCAGATCATCCTGGTTCGCCATGCAGAGATCAAACCATTTGCGCATCACGGCGGCGCGTTCCTTGCCCGTGCGGGCCGCCCAGTCGCGACGTGCTGCATCGGCCGCGGCAATCGCGCGTGCGGTCTCGGCCCGGCCAAGGTTCGCCACTTGCGCTATCACATCGCCGCGCGCGGGGTTGATGACGGGAAAGGTTGATCCGTCATCGGCATCAATCCACTGTCCCGCGACATAGGCCTGCCCCGTCAGCAATGTGGGGTCTTTCAGCAGTGCGCGCAGATCGGTGACGGAATCGAGCATCGGGGCCTCCCATTTCTGTATCCGTCATGCAAAGCATGGGGCGCGGGGGAATGTCCAGTTCCCGCGGGCCTCGATTGAAGGTTTTGATCAAATGTCAGCGCAAACAGCGGCCGATATCGCCTACCAGAACGCGGCTTTCATTCCGGACGGGGATGGCTACCGCGCGCGCTGGCAGGGGCGGGCGGCGGCATTCCGGGCGGGTATGCGGGGTGAATTGGATATCCCCTACGGACCGGGTATCGCCCACCGGATGGATCTGTTTCTGCCTGATGCCGCCCCGCGCGGCCTGATGATGTTCATCCATGGCGGTTATTGGATGGCGATGGCGCGCGCCTATTTCTCGCATCTGGCGGCGGGGGCCGTGGCGCGCGGCTGGGCCGTGGCGATGCCATCCTACACGCTGGCACCCGAGGCGCGGATTGCCGCCATGACGGCGGAAGTGATGCAGGCCCTGCAGGTCGCGCGGGCGCGAATCGCAGGCCCTGTGGTGGTGACGGGGCATTCGGCCGGCGGCCATCTTGCCGCGCGGCTGGCCTGTGCGGGCATGGCATCGCCTGCGCGCTGCGTCCCGATCTCGCCGCTGGCTGATCTCGCACCGCTGATGGAGACCGCGATGAATGCGACGCTGCGGATTGACGGGGCTGAGGCCGCCCGCGAAAGCCCCGCCCGCCTGGCGCGCGATGCCACAACAGCGGTGCATGTCTGGGTGGGCGGGCAGGAACGCCCGGCCTTCCTGTGGCACGCCCGCACCTTGGCCGAAAACTGGGATTGTCCCTGGACGGTGGCACCGGGCCTGCATCATTTCGACGTGATCGACGGGCTGGAACATCCCCGCTCTGCGCTGACCCAGGCCTGCCTTGACGGGCCGTAGTCGGGGTGGGGCCACGTTCGGCTGAGAAGGTGTTGATGCATTTGCCAGATGGCCGCGTTGAGCCCTGTGCCGCCCTTCGCCGCGATCCCCCCTTGGCCCGGAATCGAGGGCTTTAGCCCGCCGGGCCGCGCCCGACCTCCAGCACGGGAGGGCGCATCTGTGCCGTCAGTGTGCAGAACATCTGCGGGAGGGGCTGCACAATAAAGCACATCGAACGAACAATGCTGCGCCCACCCGAGGTCGGGCGCGACCCTCTGTCAGGTCTCGGGGTGGACGGCAGCAAAGTCCCGCAATCTCGACGTTGTACGCCGCTGGACCAGCAGCCGGACCAAATCACCCTTCCCCAGCAACGCCTTCAGTTCTGCGCGTGCATCCGTTCGATATAGCTGCGCATCTCTTCGGCCTCCTGGCGCGCCTCGCGCAGGCCGTCCATCGCGGCGCGCAGTTCTGCCTCGGTCTGGGCGACCTGGCTCATCAGCTCGCCCTCGCGGCTTTCCAGATAGATCAGCGCCTGATCCCGGGTTTCCTCGGCCTCATGCAGGGACTGGGCCATGCGGTCCATTTCCGCCATATCGCCGCCCTGCACCCGCGTGAACCGGTGCAGCACCCAATAAGAAAACCAGCCCAGCGCGAAGGCGGCCAGCAGGATGATCGAAGTCACGATAATGAATACGGTGCCGTTCATGCGAAGTCTGTCTTACCAATCGTTCATTCGTCCTGCGCCGGACGGCGTTCGGGGCGTTGCGTTGCCTCGCTTGGTGCCACAGACGGACTGTCGTCACCACTGAAATCGGGGCCATCCGAACCGGGCCCGTCACTTGCGGTTTGCGGGGCCACATCCGCCCCCGTCAGCGTGAATTCGATCCGCCGGTTCGCCTCGCGCCCCGGCACGGTGTCATTGTCTGCAATCGGCACCGCCTCGCCATAGCCCTTGGCGCTGATCCCCGAGACATCCACGCCGCGCCCTTCAAGGGCGATCCGCACCGCCTCGGCCCGCGCCTGGCTGAGCGCGAGGTTACCGCCTTCGCTGCCCTGCGCATCCGTATGGCCCGCGATTTCCAGTGCGATGCCGGGGCAATCGGCCAGAATATCGGCCAGTGCCGCGATGGTTGGCTGCGCGCTGCTTGCGATTTCCGCCGATCCCGGTTCGAACGTGATCTTCTGCTGCGCCGTTGCCGCATCGACCTCGGCCTTGCATTCGGCGGGGGTGGGAAGGGCGGCCAGCGGATCAAGCTCCTCGTCGTAGCTGACGATCACGCGGAACCGCGCGCCCTGACCAAGGGCCGCCGACAGCGTTTGCGTGATGCGGTCCTGTGCGGTCTGCGATCCCGTGACGCCGCCCACTTCCACCGTATCCGCCCGCACCGTCAGGGTGCCGTTGTGCAGTTCCGACAGTGCCTCGATCCCGGCCAGAACGCGGATGGGCCAGCCATCGGGCAGGCCTGCATCCAGCCGTGTGGCGGTATAGACATCGCC
>JAAFHS010000077.1 GCA_013298485.1 Rhodobacterales bacterium | reverse complement strand
AGGTCGGATGCGGCAAAACAGGGGCCGGAGACGGCCTTTTCCAGAACCGCCGCCAGATCGGGTTCCATCGCAAGCGTGGCTTCCAGAACCCAAAGCAATTCCAGAAATTCATCGCTCATCCGGGCGGTCCAGCGTTCGGGGCGGATTTCGTCCAGTGGCGACGATTTCTTGCCAGAGCGCTTTTTCATCCGATAGCCAAGCCAAGACTGCACGACCTTTAGTCCCGACACTTCAAAATCCCAGACCTCGGGCGCGACGGGGCCGAACCGGCCATCACCGACCGTTACTTCGCCTTTGGCAGGGTCATAGGCGTATTCGGCGGGATAATGGGCCGGGGCCGACGACACGCCTTTGATCGTGGTGGCTTTGCCGTTCGGCACTTCGTCGCCTTGGGTCGCATCTTGGAACCGCGCGGCATAAGTGTGCAGCCAGATCAGCTTGCGGCCCAGCTTTACCGTATCCGCGAAAATCGCGCCGTCCTTTGTCATCGGAACGCGAGGGCCGGGGGTTTCAAGCTCGTTCCAGAACCGCTTGGTATAGGACTGGCCTCCGAGCAATGCATAGACATACGCTGCAAGGTCTTCTGCCGAGGGGGTGGAGCCGTGTTCCTTGCCCAGCGCCGCCAGCAGTCCGGCAGTCACGTTCGGTTCGGTTCCGGCGGCGTCACAGTATAGGGGGATTACATCCTTACCGCCAAACGAACCTCGGAAAAAGTGTTGGTCGGGAATGTTAGACGATGCACCCATTATCGGTCCCAATCCACACACAAGGGAATCCGGGCAGACGAGATAGATTTGTTTTTCCCCACGAACGCGATTCAGCGAGGGCCGGATAAAGTCGCCGAGCCTAAAGTCATAGAATGCGAATTGCTGGTCAAAAGACCGAAATCCATATGGGACACATAGGGGGTCTTTGCTGCTGCCCTTCACCGCATTTATTGCTGGCTCCCCATATCCCGGCAGATCGGGGTTGTTCACGACATAGCGGAGCTTTCGGTCACGCGATTCCTTAAACAGCTTTCCCCGGCCAGCCACGGCGGTCCCTTTAAGGTTTCCCCATCTTGCTGTCAGGACTTCCCTTGTTTCGCCGATAGGCCACGCCCTATAAAAAACCGCGCCCGCAGTGTGATAGGGGAAAAGATCGGTCACTTTGGGCCATTCAAAGTATGCGCCCTTTCCCTTGGGCAGAAATGGTGCGTGCCAGTCATCCGGGCAGGCTTTCCAATCAATTTTGCTCAGGTCGTCAATGGCTGCAATCTTGGTCAGCTTTTCATCACGCGTTGCGCCTTCAATCTTTGCATACCAAACTTTTGCGGGCGTTCCCGGGCTGGAAACCTTTCCCCGAACTCCCATCGCTATCGCCACCGGAATCTGGATCGCAAAGACGTTGGGTGTCTTGCGCGCGCCAAGATTGTCGCCGCCAAGATCAAGTATCCAGAGTTCATCAAAGGTCTGGCGCATCACTTCCCGCATGCCGACAAAGCCGGGTCCGGTCAGGTAACTTGACGCTGTGATGAAGCTGACAATGCCTCCACAGTTTTGTTGCTCAAAAAGCCGCCACAGTGCCCACCGCCAAAAGTAGACATAGTCGTTATAGATGACTTGAAGGTTCAACCCTTTTCCGGCCTTTCGGGCGGGTTCAAGAAAATCTTCAAATATAGGGCGGTCGCCTTGCAGGTCCTGTTTGGCGGCACCTTCGATCTGGTCGCCGTGCCGCACCCAACCACCCTTGCGCCGTTTTTCTTCACCCTCGGTTCGCTGTTCGCGGTCATATGGCGGGTTGCCGAGAGAGACAAGAATGTCCCCGCCCTGCTTCACTTTGCGCGCCGCCTCGTGTTCCGCCCTAAGGGCGCGATAGGTCAGCGTCAGACCGCCCGGCGGTGCCGCGTTCGGGCTTTCCAGCGTATCAGCCAAGTAGATGTTCAGCCGCTTGGCGAGCTTTTCGTCAGGGTCGCCAACACTGGCCTTCGCTTCGTTAATGGCCCCCTCCAGCGCCTGCGTCAGCCGCAGATGGGCAACAGCATAGGGTCCGACCAGTATCTCAAAACCGTGCATGTTTTCGGCCATCTGGCGCGCGCGGGCGGGCACAGCGCCGGGGCCAGAGCGGGCGCGGACCTTTTCCAGCCCATGCTTTACCGCCGCGACAGGATAGGTGCCAGTGCCCACAGCGGGGTCAAGAAACACCACACCGTCATCAGCAAATCCCAGCTTCTTTCCGAATCGCTTTTCAAGAAGTTCAGCGGCAAGCCGCACCTGCAATTCCACGACCTCGCGCGGGGTGTAATAAACCCCATAGTCTTTGCGCAGTTTGGGGTCATAGGCAGCAAGGAAATCCTCGTAGAATGTCAGCCAAAGGTCGGTCTTAGATCGACGCTGGAACTCGTGCGGGTCCAGCGCTTCCAGCGAGCGCTGCAATATCTCGAAGCCTACCGACAACTCCGCCCGTGCTTCTTTCTGCCCAAGCAATTCCAGTGTTCGCGCCAATAGGCCGTTGTTCTTGTCGAGTGTCTTGGCAGCTTCGACTGGATCCAGTTTCGCCGCACCGGACAGGCGGGCCAGCAACATCGCGTAAGTCACAGTCTGAGCGTAGGCATCGGCAAACTTTGCATTGTCGGAATCGGGAAAGAAATTGTCCCGCCATTCGTTCGCCAGCAGTTCAACCGCAGAACCGGGCACCTCAAGCGCCGCCTCCACCTCGGATCGCAGGAAACGGCTTAGCGGCGCGAGATACTTTGCAAGCCCAGGTGGGGTGTGCGGAACGCTAGGTGTCCATCCTAGAAAATCGCGGAAAAGGCGTTCCAAACCGTCTGCATCGTCCTGCGCCGTTGCGGCCTTGCCTTTGGCAGTCGGATCATCTTGCAGGCGAATTATCGGTTGATTGTCCGGGCGTTCGCCGCTGCGATACAACGCCCAGTCGCGCCCATCCGTATAAATCAGGTTCGGAAGGCCTTTCAGTTTGGCCCACTGTTCCTTATTGTGCTTGCCGGTCAATCGGGGCGCATCGGCCCCAAGGCCGGGGGCCTTCAACTCAATATAGCCGCAGATCAGCCCGCCCACATATATCGCAATATCGGGGCGCACCTTGTGTTCGGACAGGTGCGTTTCGGTTCTGGTTTCTACTGTCAGGCCATATGCAGCCCCGGCGGCGACAAACAGATCGGCGACGACGGGTTTTAGCTGGTCTTCCGGCGAAGCTGTTCCGGGCAGCGCGAACTTGGCTTTCAAAGCATCGGCGAAAGTTTCCAGTGTCGATAGCTTCATGCCCTGCCCCAATACTGCTGGTTGTTTTCCAAGCAGTAGCAGGCAGTTGCCGCGCAGGGAATCCCTTTCAGTCCGGCGGAACGAAGATCGGCCCGGCTGCGAAACCGGGCCGGGCATTAATGCACTCGCGCGCCCTCGCGGGATGCCATCTGCGCGGCGGTGTTGTAAAACCCGTAGGAAACGAGCGCCCGGCGGCTCCACTTGGTCGCGTTCAGGCGATTGACCAGTTCGGGCGTGCGCCGCGCGTCACTGAAAACCGTCCGGTTGCCGATCTTCGACACCAGCACACCGCACAATCCCGCCAGAGCGTCCAGCGGCACCCCATAGCACTTGGCGAACCGGATCAGCATGGGCACGGTCGGCCAGCCGTCCGGTTCCGTTTCAGCGGCCAGCGTCAAGACGGCTTCGTGCGCCAGCCGCAGTTCCGGGCTGAATAGGATGTCATACCCGTCCAGTAATTCCTGACCTGACAACATCTTCACTTCCCCGGCCAGATGCCGCGCACGGTGCTGAAATCGCCGTCCACGAGGGTGTCGGTGTGCAGCCCCCCGGGGGTGGTCGCCACGTCCGTGATGACCCATGCGGTGGGCGTGAACAGGTCGTTGAAGCCGCGCGCCAAAGCCAGCGCGTTGGCAACGATCACGGCGGCGGCAGGGTTGGCGGCAGACACCAGTGCGCCACGGATGCCGGACGATGAACCGAGCGTTTCGGCGGTGGGGGTGGCGGGGCGAGAAATGCGGTAGAGGGGCATGGTCAGGCTTCCTTCTTGTTGTTCAGGGCCATCTTGACCCGGTCGATTGGGTTGACGCGCCGCTGTTCAAATTCACGGTTGCGCATGATGGCGCGCTGTGCTGCATTGCGGATGGAGGCGATAGCGTCCTGGACCGCCTTTGTCTCCGGCCCTACCAGTTTCTCGGCAAGGTCGGCGGCGCTGAAAGGCCGATCCTTGCGGGGCATCCGGTCAATCAGACTGACCAGCGCCGCGCCTAAGACCCGGTTGCCCGTTGCGGCTGCATGCACGGCCATATTCGTCAACTCGACAGGTCCGGCACCTTCAAGCTGACGCATGAAATTCGTTCGCTCATCGGACCCAAGCCCGGCCCGGGCAAGGACGACGACAGGGCTAGCCCAAAGCTGTGCGGTGGTGGCAAGACTTTCTGCCGATGCGACCAATTCCTTGATCGACCGCCAGCGGGCATCGGTGCTGTTGTTCTGCACCTCTGTGCGGGCGGCCACCTCGGCTTTGGCGACTGCGGCCTCTACATCGCGCCGGGGCATCCCTACACCCGATAGGCTGCGGCCAACCTCGGCTGCGCGGGCGGCGGGTCCGGCCTCCAGCGAGTCGATCATGGAGGCGAACTTTGCCGCGCGCTTGGCGGCAACCTCGGCCAGCGAGATCACATCGGCGGTCGCAAGCGCCGGGATATTGCTGAACGGAATGGGTGGGGTGAGGTCTTGGGCGGGTTCCGCCATGTCGGGCTCCTGTGCCGAGGGCTGGCACCAATGCCCACCCAGATGCACAAGAATACCCCGGCGGCATGCGGAGGCAGAGCGTTTTCCGTTGTTTTTCTAGTCGATCAGCCGAATTAGGATTGCTTGCAGTCGCGCATCTATGTCGGCGCGGCGATCTGCGGCAATTAGGTTGAGATACTCAAGAACCTGCTCATCACCCAAGGGGATTATGAAACCACGATCATCTTGCGCGGTATCTCGGCACCGGGCACACAAGCGTTCATAGTCTTCCACTGTGCGGTAGAGCATCATCCCCAGCTTTCCCCTGTTAGCGCCAAAGCGCCCGGAAAGCTGATCTATCTCCGGGTTTGCGGGGTCTTTTGAGTAGTTTTTACATTCGACCATTATCTGGCGGGATGCGATATTGTGGGCAGTGTGTGCCCGCCAGAAAAAACCGCCTTGGGCAGCATTTGAGTAGGTTATGTCAATTCGCTTCCTTCCATCATGTAGGGGAGTCTCTTTCTTCGGATATATCAGGTTTGGCCAAAAGATAAACTCCAAGGCACCAACGATGAAAGTATGATAGCGGTCTGCATCAGCATTACCGGGCGGGATAGTTGGCAGAACTGCCGCAAGCGCTCTCGCAAAAATCGCTTCATCAAAATGCTCGTCAAAGTCTTCATGCCTAAGCGGCCCTTTCGCACCTTCCAAGGTCTCGTAGAGATGCTTATATCGCTCAAGCACTTCTTGGTTTGCCTCGGAAAAACGGGCCAGAAAATCCTTAGAAAATGGAAAGCGTTCTTTCAGACTTTCCTTTGTTGGTGGTCGACGCTCTCCGCTTTTTAGCAACCTGACAAAGGGAGACCCGCGCTGCATCTCCTCTTCTTGGATAAAGTTGAGGATGTGTTGAGAATAGAATTCTTGCGAGTCTAGGGACATCTTTCGCCGGACCGTGAACTTTGGCACCAGAATAAGCCTCTTCTGCGCAACAACAGGCAGCGAACATAACCTTGCCGCCAAGCTGCCGCCGCCATATCCCAATACCTCCCAGAGGGATAGTCGCCGATCAGGTCTACGCTATGCAGCGCGCATTGAGCTTGGGTATATTCTATCAATGGACGCCGAATGATATTCGTGGTGATATCTGAAATCTTGTCACTGCCGATGCCGGGGATAAATAGGTCACATTCCGCCAACTCTTCCAGAATCCCTGATTGCGCGGCCTGACTTGCTGCAAGGCTCTCATATAAGTCAAATGCCTGCTTTCCTGCTACGCCGCGCCCAGCAGGCTGCCCCTTCGACATGCCAAGACACGTTTCGTTTGGTTCGCTCAAGCCGTTCAACAACGCTCGTGCTTGTTCGGCCCGTCCGGCCCGTATGTGATCCAGAGCGGTTTGAAAGAAGTGCGTGATATGCTGATGGCAGGTTTCCGACCATTCGTCGCCTTTGAGAGAAATGGCGAATGGGTCGATAAAGAGAGGGGTATCTTCGCTCGGGGTAATGTCAACAAAATCAAGCTGGGCCTGCTCAAGGCCGATACCAAAAATCTGCGAGAACTTCATCACACACCCCTATCTTGTGCGACCCTCAAAATGGCCTACAAGTGATAGTGTGTGCTTGCGCGCGGATTCAATCAAGGGGTGTCGAAACTAATCCCCTCGCTCGCCCCGCATTCCGCGCGACGCCGGGAACGGTGCAATGACCGTGCCCGAGGGCGCGGGGCGGGCACCGGGGATGGGTGCCTCTGGCAGGTGTTCGATGGGTTCGGGCATGATGTTACGGCCCAGCGGCGCGGGCGCTTGGTTGCGATGCGGCGGGGTCACGTCAATCATCCCTTCCGCCGCCTTTCGGGCGATGTATTCCTCCACTGTCATGTCGGCGGGGACGACCAGCACGCCTCCCGCGTTGACGCTGACGTTGACCTCAAGGGGTTCGCCTTCGCGGTATCCATGCCGGGTCTTGAGCAGGAAAAGGTTGGCGACAACGTTGCCCTCGTCAGCCAGCTTGCGCAGATTGCCTGTCAGCGCGTCATGTTCGATGGCAAGGCCGCGCTGGTAGGCTTCTTCCACCTCGGGCTGGCGCGCGCGGCAGGCTTGCAAGGCGTCCTTCGACATGCGCAAAGCGCGGGCGATGGTGGTCAGGTGACAGCCCCGGCCAGACAGTTCTTCAATGATCTTGATGCCCCGCGCGCCAACGACATAGTGCGACCGGCCCTGCCCGCCGGGGCCAGGGTTCACCTTGCGGGACGGCAGGTCATCAACCGACATGCGCGGCCTCCCCCTTCATCTGGTCGGCCACGCGCTGGACCGTGGATTTGCCCACCCTGAGTTCTCGGGCGATGCTGTTGATGCCCACCTTCTGTTCGCGCAGGCTGCGGATCGCCTCAACGATGCCGTCACCGACAGGTGGACGCCCAAGGCGCACCCCCTTCGCACGGGCCGTAGCGAGGCCCGCCATGGTGCGCTCGATGATGAGGTCGCGCTCGAAGGCGGCGAACACACCGGCAAGACCAAGCATGGCCCGGCCCGCCGGGGTGCTGGTGTCCATCGCCTCGCGGTCAAGGTAAAGGTCCACTCCGATCTGGCGCACCTCTTCGAACAGGGCTGCCAGACCACTCAGGCTGCGCCCAAGGCGAGATACATCAACGGCGGCGATGGTGTCGAACCGCCTGCGCCGGGCGTCTGCCATCAGCTTGTCGAACACGGGGCGGACCTTGGCCGCGCCGCTGACGGTTTCGACATACTCGCCCACGACAGTCCAGCCCCGCAGCGCCGCGACTTCATGCAGACGGCGCAACTGGTTTTCGGTGTGCTGGGCGTTGGTGCTGACCCTTGCATACAGGGCCACGCGGTTTGGGGTGGTGGTCATGTTGTGCTCCCTCTGTATGCAACCTTAGGTTGCGCTCACGGTGTAACATAACTGGAACTCGTACCCCGCGCTAGCCCCGAATACGGTCAGTTTTGGGGCTACTGGACGGGGCGAAAACGGGTGCTGAAAACGTGGGGAAATATGCTGGCGCGGCAGAGACGTTTTCCGGGCGGGCAGGATTGCGCCCTGCACAGCAAAAACAGTGACCCCGGCGATGGTGCCGATGGCCCCGATTGGCGTCTTTCAGGTGGCCCGCCTTTTAGGACGCAGCAGAGTATGGAAAATGATGGCTTTCCTGCCCAGACAACGATGCCCAAGGGGACCGCCGTAACGCCCCTCGTAACCGCCACCGTAACGCCCGGGGGATTACGGCTATCCCCAAGCGCCGCAAGCCCTTATTCCAGCGTAACCCCCGTAATCCCCTGTAAGGACTAAGGGCAAGGAAGGCAGGAGGCGGGGACGGCGCTCCCTTGGGCTTCCGGCACGCTGCCGCAGAGGGTCTATGCAACTAGGCGTTACGCGGGGTTTCGGGGGTTACGGCAGGCATCTCCGCCATGCAACCAAACACTTAGTCGTAACCCCCAAACCGCCGCGCCGTAACCGCGTAACCGCCTAGAACGGGTCGCGGGCCGTCTCCCCCTCCAAGTGGGTGCCGGCGCGCGATCCATCCGGCCCAAACTCGGGCACGATCCGCAGCGCGCCGTCGCCGCGCACATAGCACCATTCCGGGTTTGCGCCGAACCGCCGCTGCTTCCTGTCGAACCCCAGCCGACGCATGGCGTCCCCCAGCCGTTCCATATCGTCTTGGGTCCGCATCCCAGCCATACGCC
>JAAFHS010000076.1 GCA_013298485.1 Rhodobacterales bacterium | reverse complement strand
CCGCTATCAGATCTACAAACGCAAATTCCTCGTCAAATTCTTCAACAACTTCCTCGCACAGCTGACCCCGTTCCTGTTCTACATGATCGGCGGCTATCTCACGATCCGGGGCAATCTTGATGTCGGACAGCTTGTCGCCGTCATCAACGCCTACAAGGAACTGCCGGGCCCGTTGAAGGAACTGATTGACTGGGACCTCACCCGTCAGGACGTGCAGGTCAAATACGAACAGGTCGTCGAACAGTTCGAAAGCACCGATATGATCGACCCCGCGCTGCATGCCGCCGACCCGTCGCGCGCCGCACGCCTGCGCCAGCCCTTGCAGATCACCAATCTGACGGTCGAGGATGAAAATGGCGCCAAACGGCTGGATCACGTGACGCTGCGGGTGGAACCCGGTGAAACAGTCGCCGTGTTCGGCGATGCCACCAGCGGTGCCGATGCCCTGGCCGAGGCGATGGGGCGCCTGGTCGCCCCCGCCGCAGGCCGCATCATGATCGGCGATCAGGATATCTTTGCCCTGCCCGAAGCAATCGCCGGGCGGCGCATCACCTATGCCTCGTCCGAGGCGTATTTCTTCTTCGGCACATTGAAGGATAATCTCCTCTACAGCCTGAAACACCTGCCGCTGTCCGATGTACATTATGACGGCAAGGCGGCCCAGGTGCGCCGCCGCCAGAAACTGGAATCGAAACTGTCCGGCAACCCGGATTTCGACATCCATGGCGACTGGGTCGATCCTGCGGCGGCCACGGCGCGGACCGGTGACGAAGGGCTGCTCGGCTCCATGATGGCGGTGCTGGATGTGGTCCAACTGACCGATCAGGTGCTCGAATTTGCGCTGTTCTCCACGCCCGATACGACATCAGACCCCGGTCTTGCCGATGAGATCGTCACCCTGCGCCGCGATTTCCGGGCCGAACTTGACCGGCGCGATAAGGCAAGCCTCGTCGTGCCGTTCGAGGCGAACAGCTACAACATTGCCGCACCGGTCATTGATAACCTGCTTTTCGGTATCTTCACCGCCGTCAAAGACCCCGATGGCCTGGCCGAGGGGACGGCGATCTTCAACAAATTCGTCCACGACTGCGGTCTTGGCCAGATGCTGTACGACATGGGCATCGCACTGGCCCAGACCACGATCGAACTGTTTGATGATCTGCCCCCGGACCATCCGTTCTTTGAACGGCTGACCTACATGACACCCGAAGACATCCCCACCTACAAGACCCTGCTGCAGCGCCTGCGCGGCATCCCCTATGACAAGGTTGCCGAGGCGGACCGCCAGAAGATCATTGCGCTCAGCTATGAATATGTCGAACCGCAGAACCGCTTTGGCCTTTTGGATGACGCAATGATGCAAAAGATCGTGGCCGCACGGGCACCGCAGGCCACGCTGTTTCCGCCGCATCTGTCGCCCCTGTTCGAACGGTATGAGGCGGATCGCTATCTTGCCGCAGGTAACCTGATCGACAACATCGTCTTCGGCAAGGTGAACCAGAAATACAGCGATGCCGACCGCCAGATCAGGGCCATCCTGATGGGGCTGCTGGCGCGCAAGCCACAGCTCTACCGCAGGCTTCTGGCCGTTGGGCTGGACTTCAACATCGGTGCGGCCGGCAGGCGGCTGACAGTGCAGCAGCGCCAGAAACTGAACTTCGCCCGTGCCCTGATCCGGCGGTCCGACTACTATGTCTTCAACCGCGCGCTGTCGGCCCTTGATCCGGTCCTGCAGGAACAGATTTTGAAGGATACCCTGTCGTTTCTGGATGCCGAAGGCGACGATCCCGCGATTGTCTGGATCGTCGGCTCGCCGACATACACCCGGCATTTCCAGCGCGTCATCACGCTCAGCGAAGGTGCTGTGGTGGACGAGGCCGAGAACGACCGCCGCGCGCCGCCGCGCCCAAAACAGGCCGTGGCCGCATCGGCATGATGAAAACGGTCGGTGGCAAAGAGTTACCAAAACCTTAATTTTGCCCTTTTTATAGGGGTCATGTCTATGATATTATTCAATAATACTGAAAATTGACAGCCGTCAATTTTCCCCACTTCCGCACCCCCCGTGACGGGTCTGCCTGACTTCGTTATCATCGCCCCATGCCATCCCTGTGCCGCGATTGCCTCACGACATTCACCGACGGGTCCCGCTGCCCCGCCTGCCGCAGCCCGCGTGTGCTGTCCCATCCTGAACTCTTTGATCTCTCCATTGCGCATATGGACTGCGACGCCTTCTACGCATCCGTTGAAAAGCGTGACAATCCCGCCCTTGCCGATGTCCCCCTGATCGTCGGGGGCGGCACGCGCGGGGTGGTCTCCACCTGCTGCTACATCGCCCGCATCTCGGGCGTGCGCTCGGCCATGCCGATGTTTCAGGCGCTAAAGCTGTGCCCGCAGGCTGTGGTCGTCAAACCCCGCTTCCCCGCCTATGTCACGGCAAGCCGCGCCATCCGCGCCATGATGGAGGAGTTGACCCCCGCCATCGAACCCCTGTCGCTGGACGAGGCGTTTCTTGATCTGACCGGCACCGCCCGCCTGCACGGTGCGGCCCCCGCCGTCATGCTGGCGCGGCTGGTGCGGCGGATGGAGACCGAACTTGGCCTGACCGGTTCCATCGGCCTTAGCCACAACAAGTTTCTTGCCAAGATCGCCTCGGACCTCGACAAACCCAAGGGGTTTTCGGTCATCGGGCGCGCCGAAACCGAATCCTTCCTGCGCACCAAACCCGTGCGCATCATCTGGGGCGTCGGCACCGCCACGCAGGCGGCCCTGGAACAGGCAGGCATCCGCGGGATCAGTGATCTGCTCCGCTGGGACAAACCCGATCTCGTCGCCCGCTTCGGCAGCATGGGTGATCGTCTTTGGCACCTGGCACGCGGGCAGGACATGCGCCGCGTGACGCGGGATGAGAAACTGAAGTCGATCTCCAAGGAAACCACGTTCAACGAAGATACTGCCGATCCCGACCTGCTGGATGGGCATCTGTGGCGTCTGGCCGAACAGGTGTCGGACCGCGCCAAGGCCAAGGGGCTGGCCGGGCGCACCGTGACGCTGAAACTGAAACGCCGCGATTTCCAGATTGTCACCCGCCGTCACGCCCTGCCGGATGCCACCCAGATCGGCGACCGCATCTACCGCGCCGCGCGCGATCTGTTCGATCACGCCGGCAGCACCGGCCCTTTCCGCCTCATCGGTGTCGGCATCAGCGATCTGGTGACCGAGGCCGAGGCCGACCGCATGGCCGATCTGCTGGACCCCGACGCCCCCCGTCGTGCGGCGACCGAACGCGCGACCGATGCGATCCGCGCGAAATTCGGGACCGACGCCATCATCAAGGGCCGCAGCCTGCGCTAGGTTATTCTGTCGCCAGTGGCACGATCTGCCGCCCGATATCGGAAATTTCCGCCACAACGCCTGAAATCAACGCATGAAACGCCGCATAATCCGCGCGCAGTTCGATCCGCGCCTCATCCAGATACAGCGCGCGGTCTACCTCGACCTGCACCACATGATTGCCCCGCGACGGCCGCCCGTAGGCCTGTGCGATATAGGCCCCCGCAAACGGCGCATTGCGCGCCACCCGCAATCCGGCGGCGGCAAAGGCCGATTCCACCCGATCCATGACCTCGCGCCCCGCCGCGGCCCCGAACCGGTCTCCCAGCACCACATCGGGGCGGGGATGGCCGGGGCGGGCATGCGCCTCGATCGCCTCATGCGGCATCGAATGGCAGTCGATCAGGACGGCCTGTCCGAACCGGGCCTGATTCTCGTCGATCAACTGGCGCAGGGCGTTGTGATAGGGATGCCAGACGGACGCGATCCGGTGCCGCGCCTCATCCAGCGTCAGCTTGCCGCGATAGATCGGACGGCCATTGGCCACCACCCGCGGGATCACCCCCAGACCGGATGACACGCGCGGATTATGCGGCGAACGGGCAATCCCGTCGATCAGCGCGGGGTCAAGCTCATCGGGAGCGCGGTTCAGATCCAGATAGGCGCGCGGCAGATGGGCGCAAAGCAATGGCGCGCCACAGGCCGGGGCAGCATCGAACAGCTGATCCACAAAGGCATCTTCCGATGACCGGATCAACCGCATGTCCAGCAGCGATTGGTCCAGAAACGCGCCCGGATAGGCGCGCCCCGAATGCGGGGACGCAAAGATGACCGGCGTCTCGCGCCGGACCGGATGGCAAATCGTAAAGGACTGTGTCTGCATGAACGCTCCGTTGACCGACTATAGGACAGATTCTGCCAATACCAAAACCCCTTGAACCCCAGGACGACTCCTTTTATAGACCCCTCAGCCGACGCGGTTCCGCCCGCGTCCTTTTTCTTTGGGCAAGGCGGGTTCGGGTCAGGACGTGGGCGGTTAGCTCAGCGGTAGAGCACTACGTTGACATCGTAGTGGCCACTGGTTCGATCCCAGTACCGCCCACCATTCGCCGCACCCTTCACAGGGGGCAGACAGTTTTCGAAGGCGCAGACGCGCCTGCCAGGTTGGAGAAGATCGATGAAGGTTGCGAACTCGCTCCGCTCGCTGAAGACGCGTCATCGCGATTGCCAGGTCGTGCGCCGTAAGGGCCGCGTCTATGTGATCAACAAGACGCAGAAACGCTACAAGGCCCGTCAGGGCTAAGGCTTCAGTTGGCCAGACCATGTGACGGGCCGCCATGGGAAACCCTGGTGGCCTTTCTCTTTCCAGAAGGCCGTCATGCATCCCAATCCCGCATTCCGCCAATCGCCCGCCGATGCCAACCTCGCCTTCGCCCGGGCGCGCGGCTTTGGTATTCTGTCGGTCAACGGCCCGGACGGCCCTTTGGCCGCGCATATCCCCTTTCTGATTGCGGATGATGGCCAGACGGCTGACCTGCATCTGGCCCGCTCGAACCCGATTGCGCGTGCCGCACTGCCCGCATCCGCCCTGATCGCTGTCAGCGGGCCGGATGCCTATATCTCGCCTGACTGGTACGGCGTGCCCGATCAGGTGCCGACATGGAATTATGTGGCCGTACATCTGCGCGGTGTGCTGCAGGAACGCCCCGTCGAAACGCTGCGTGACCATGCCGATGCCCTGTCGGCGCGGTTCGAGGCCGACCTGCTGCCCAAAAAGCCATGGATGTCGACCAAGATGTCGGAAGGCGTGATGGAACGCATGATGCGGATGATCGTCCCGTTCCGCCTGACGATCACGGCGGTGGACGGCACATGGAAGCTGAACCAGAACAAGGACACCGCCGTGCGCCTGGCGGCGGCGGATGCGCTGGCGGCCATGACGTCGGAAATCCCGTCGCAAAGGCTGGCAAACCTGATGCGGAATGCAGCGAAAGGCTGAACAGCGGCCGCTGCGCGAGATACCGCTGTCAACGCCGGGCCACCTCATAATGCCGTGAGGTCGGCGAGAAACCTCTGTCATAAACCAGTCATGTGGCAGGCCCTCGCCGCGCATCACCTGCTGCAGGGATAGGCGGTTGTCAGGCCATGTCGCCCGTCTTTAGGGTGCAAACATCCGGCGACAACCGCGCCGGATCATCACCGCTTTCACAGCTTTGAAAGCATCATACCCGGTCTGGCATGCGCCTGACCGGGATCAATATGCTTTGCCCGCTGCCGATGGCCGCGGCCAAGGCAAACCCAACATTGGTGCCGCGCGATCCGGCACCCATAGAGGAGATGACAAGATGAGCCAGGCAAGCACGCTTGAACTGTTGATGGTGGATCTGATCAACGAAGAACGCACGGCCGCAGGGGTGCCACCCCTGACGGTGGACAATGATCTGAACACATCAAGCGAAACACACAGCGCATGGATGCTGGAGAACGATGTCTTTTCGCATCAGGGCGCGGGCGGGTCATCATCGACCGACCGCATCCGTGATGCAGGCTATGCGCTGGAGGGCAACTGGACCACAGGCGAAAACATCGGCTGGCAAAGCGAACGTGGCGATGCGGGGCTGGAAGATGATGTGCGCGCCATCCACGAAAGCCTGATGAACAGCCCCGAACACCGGGCCAACATCCTGAACCCCGACTTTGACGAAGTAGGGATCGGGATTGAACAGGGTGACTTTGATGCCGCGACGGGCACGTTCGATGCGGTGATGGTGACACAGAACTTTGGCAGGACGGATGCCGATGACGTCAGTCCGGAACAGGACGGAGGCCCCGCGCAGGACGGCGGGATTTCGGCGGCACCCGAGGTGATGACATCGGATGATGAGCCTGATGACGGGATGCCAACCGAGGATCCCGTGATGGCGGGGGTGGATGATGATCTTTGTCATCACACAAGGCAGCATCAGCAATACCGTGACCGAAACCGTCACCATCGCCGCTGACGGAACAACAACCCGGACACGGACTGAAGCCGTGACCGATGCCGCGGATGACGACATGACCATCAGCTTTGACGATCTGTCGGATGTGTTCGACTTCGGCTCCTTCGATCTGGACGGGGGTGGCACCGGCATCACTGTTTCAGATGCGGAATTCTCCTTTGCCGGGCCGGACGGCACCGTGACGACAGATGATCCGGTGGAGTTTGAGGCGCTGCTTGCCGAATTCTTTGGCGAAACGCCGGATACGCCATCCTGCACAGACGCCCTGTTCGTCTGATAGCGGCACAAGGCAACGGCGGCCTGCCTGTGATGGGCAGGCCGTTTGCTTCGTGGTTTCCTTTGGCGGCGGCTTGGTCGTAAGATGAAAGCCTGTCTGACAAAAGGCCGCCTCAAGATGCGCTTGTTCCATTCCCCGACCTCGCCCTATGTGCGCAAGGTGATGATCCTGATCCACGAGACGGGTCTGTCAGACCGCATCGAACTGGTCCGTTCCGTGGGCACCCCGTTGGACCCCGGCAGTCTGCCGCTGGCGCAGAACCCCTTGGGCAAGGTGCCGGTACTGGATACCTTGGATGGCGCGCTTTTCGACAGTCGGGTGATCTGCCGCTATCTTGATGATCTGGCGGGTGCCGGGGCCTATCCGACCGGGGCCGCCCTCTGGCGCACCCTGACGCTGGAGGCGATGGCCGATGGCATTCTGGATGCGGCCCTGCTGCTGGTCTATGAAATGCGGCTGCGGCCCGAGAACCTGCGCTTTCAGCCATGGACCGATGCGCAGTGGTCCAAGATCGCCCGCGCCATCGACACGCTTGAGGCCGACTGGACCCCGCACCTGACAACGCCGCGCAGCGGCTGTCCAGATATGGGGCATATCGCGCTGGCCGCCGCCCTTGGATACCTTGATTTCCGGCTGGACGCGCAGAACTGGCGCAAAGGCCATCCCAAACTTGCCGCCTGGGCAGATGGATTTCTGATGCGGCCATCGGTCCTGGCGACGGCACCGGTCGGGTGAATGGACGCGCTACGTTCTGTCGCATGGCCTTGATCCGGGCGGCAGGGGCATCAGTATTGGCGATGTTGTAGCGGATTTGCAGCAGTTTGTTGGTCATAGCGCCCGGGCTGCGCCCGATTGTCCGCTGGACGAGACGGCAATGGTTGGCTAAAAGCCGCGCAGCAAGGTTGCCCGAAACAGCAACCGTTTGAAGGTGGGCCCGGACGCGGGCCGTGGAATGGAGAAATGTCGTGTCCCAGGCAGATGATCACGCAGGCACCCGCAGAGATTTCCTGTATTACGCCACCGCCGGGGTAGGTGCAGTTGTCACAGGGGCCGCCGTGTGGCCGCTGATCAACCAGATGAACCCATCGGCGGATGTGCAGGCGCTTGCCTCGATTTTTGTCGATATCGGTGCCGTCGAGCCGGGCACACAACTGACCGTGAAATGGCTGGGCAAGCCCGTGTTCATCCGCCGCCGCACGCCCGAAGAGATCGAGGCCGCCCGCGCCGTTGATGTGACGACCCTGCCAGACCAGCTGGCTGAAAATGCCAACGCCATCGAAGGCGCGGACGCGTCTGATGCCAACCGTGCGCTGGATGAAACGGGCGAGTGGCTGGTGATGATTGGTGTGTGCACGCACCTTGGCTGCGTACCCTTGGGCGATGCGGGTGATTTTGGCGGCTGGTTCTGCCCTTGCCATGGATCGCACTATGATACGGCGGGCCGCGTCCGTAAGGGCCCCGCCCCGCGCAATCTGCCTGTGCCCTTGGCGACGTTTGAAAACGAAACCACACTGAAACTGGGATAAGGACAAGAAAAATGGCTGGAATCCCGCACGATCATTATGAACCGCAGTCTGCCGGCGCCCGCTGGCTTTACCGGCGTCTGCCGATTGTCGGCCTGCTGCACAGCACGCTGACGATCCCCACACCCCGCAACCTGAACTGGATGTGGATCTGGGGCATTGTGCTGACCTTCTGTCTCGTGTTGCAGATCATCACCGGCATTGTGCTGGCGATGCATTACACGCCGCAGGTGGACAAGGCCTTTGCCTCGATCGAACACATCATGCGCAACGTGGACGGCGGACACATGATCCGC
>JAAFHS010000075.1 GCA_013298485.1 Rhodobacterales bacterium | reverse complement strand
ATCTTGTCCTCGATCTCGTTGGCGACCATCGGGTTCGACTTCAGGAACAGCTTGGCATTCTCGCGCCCCTGCCCGATCCGTTCATCCTTGAACGAATACCAGCTGCCCGATTTTTCCACGACACCCGCTTTCACGCCGATATCGATCAACTCGCCGGTCTTTGAAATGCCTTCGCCATACATGATGTCGAACTCAACCTGTTTGAACGGCGGGGCCACCTTGTTCTTGACCACCTTCACCCGCGTGGTGTTGCCCACCACATCGTCCTTTTCCTTGATCGACCCGATCCGCCGGATGTCCAGCCGCACGCTTGCGTAGAATTTCAGGGCATTGCCCCCCGTCGTCGTCTCGGGGCTGCCGAACATCACGCCGATCTTCATCCGGATCTGGTTGATGAAAATCACCATGCAGTTGGAGCGTCCGATCGATGCCGTCAGTTTGCGCATCGCCTGGCTCATCAGGCGGGCCTGGCTGCCCATCTGCATATCGCCCATGTCGCCTTCAATCTCTGATTTCGGCACCAGGGCCGCCACCGAGTCCACCACAATCAGGCTGACGGCACCCGACCGCACCAGCGTATCGACGATCTCCAGCGCCTGTTCACCTGTATCGGGCTGGCTGATCAGCAATTCGTCCAGATCAACGCCCAGCTTCTTGGCATATTGCGGGTCCAGCGCGTGTTCCGCATCGACGAATGCACAGACACCGCCTTTTTTCTGCGCCTCGGCCACCACATGCAGCGTCAGGGTCGTCTTGCCCGATGATTCCGGCCCGTAAATCTCGATGATCCGGCCCTGCGGCAGGCCGCCAATCCCAAGCGCGATATCAAGACCCAGCGATCCGGTCGATGTCGCCTCGATATCCATCGCCGGGCTGTTGGCACCCAGCTTCATGATCGACCCTTTGCCAAACTGCCGCTCGATCTGCGCCAGCGCACTTTCCAATGCTTTCTGCTTGTCCATTTCCCGCTTTCCGCCAAGGTCGATAAGGCTTGCTGTCGACATGTTCGTCTTCCTTATTCCACAGCCGCATTCCGGCGGCAACGTTGCGTTTGTTCCCCAAGCGTTCTCGTCTTTATGAAAACAAAAAGGGAACATTTCAAGCAATTTTTCTGTAATTCATCTTTTTCAGGTCAAGGTTAAAGGATAGTTACCGAAAAACCCGAAATATCGGTGCGCAGGACATTATGGGGGGCGGATGCTCGTTTTCTGGGATCAAAGGCTTGTCTTTCTGGCCACGCCAAAGGCCGGATCCACGGCTGTCGCGGCAGCGCTCGAATCACTGGCCGTGCTGGCCGTGAACCGGCCCACGGCACTCAAGCACACCACGGTGCGGGACTATCACCGCTTCGTGCGCCCCTATCTGCAATCTGCCGCGGGCGGTGATTTCACCGTCGTGGCCCTGATGCGTGCGCCACTGGATTGGCTTGGCAGCTGGTATCGTTTCGGCCAGAAAGATGCCGCACCCGATACCGCCCACAGCACCCAAGGCATCCCGTTTGAAACCTTCGTGAAAGACTGGTGCGCGCCCTCCCCGCCCCCCTATGCCGACATCGGATCACAGGCCGCGTTCCTCGCCCCCGGCGATGACGGGCGCGGCGTCGATCATCTGTTCCGTTACGAAGACATCGGCCGCTTCGTCGCTTTTCTGGAAGACCGCCTTGACTGCGAGGTGATCCTGCCCCGCGTCAATGTCTCGCCCCTGGCCGACATGGCGCTGTCGGATGCCACCACGCGGGCCTTCCAAACCCGCGCGGCAGCCGATCTTTCGCTCTATTCCGCCCTGTCAGGTGACAGGGCGATCAATGCAGCTGCCCCTGCACGGTGACCGTCAGTTCGTTGAGCGAGAACGGCTTTGGCAGGAACACCGAATTCGGGATGCGCGACTGTTCCTCTGACAGCACATCCTCGGCATAGCCCGACACAAAGACCACGCGCACGCCGGGCCGCGTCAGCAGCGCCTCTTTGACCCAGCTTGGCCCGTCCATGCCCGGCATCACCACATCGGTCACAAAGACATCCACCTCGATGCTCGGGTCGGAAAGTGTGCGCAGCGCATCTTCGGCGCATTCCGCCTCCAGTACCGTATAGCCACGCAGCCGCAGCGCGCGCGAGGCGAAGGCCCGCACCGGGGCCTCATCCTCCACCAGCAGAACCGTACCATGGCCCATCCGCGGCGGGATACGCGGGGCGGCCACGAATTCCGCCCGCGGCGCATCCACCGTCTCGTTGATCGGGAAATACAGGGAAAACAGCGTCCCCTCGCCCATGGTGCTGTCGGCGAAAATGAACCCGCCGGATTGCTTGACGATGCCGTAGACCGTCGACAGGCCAAGGCCCGTGCCTTCGCCTTGCCGTTTGGTGGTGAAGAACGGCTCGAAGATCTTTTCCATCATGTCTTCGGGGATCCCAACGCCGCCATCCTGCACCCGGATCACCGCATAATCCCCTGCCGGCACGCGCGCCCGGTCGCGGTGCAGATCTTCCCGCAGCGTCAGGGCTTCTGTCTCCACCCGGATCGTCCCGCCATGCGGCATCGCATCACGGGCATTGACAACCAGGTTTACGATCACCTGTTCAAACTGCCGTTTATCGGCCCGGATCGTCCCCAACACCGGCGCATGCGCCAGCCGCAGGCGGACCTTTTCGCCCACCAGACGGTTCAACAGATGGGCAAGATCCGACAGCACGTCCTGCAGCGCAATCCGCTCCGGTTTCAGCGTCTGCTTGCGCGAAAACGCGAGCAGCTGGCTCACCAATGCCGCCGCGCGGTTTGCGTTCTGGCTGATCTGCACCAGATCGCCATAGTCGGTATCGTCGCGCCCGTGACGCAGCAGCAAAAGGTCGCAATGGCCCGAAATCGCCGTCAGCAGATTGTTGAAATCATGCGCCACGCCCCCCGCAAGCTGGCCGATGGCCTGCATCTTCTGGCTTTGCACGAACTGCGCCTCCAGCGTCTTCAGCTTCGTTGCATCCTGCAGCACCGCCAGAACGCCGGGGCGTCCGAACTCCACGATCCGGCGCAGCGTGATCTGCAGGAACGCATCCGCCTCCGCGCCGTGCGCGCGCAATACCTCCGACCCGCCGGGCAGGCGCTCGGCCACCACATCGCCCAGCCATTCCGAAACGGGCCGCCCCAAGCCTTCGAAAATCTCATGCGCCATCGCCCCCGACGCCGCCTCGACGGGCACCAGGTCACGCGCCGCACGGTTGGCCGCGATCAGCGCGCCATCGGCGGCGAACCGCATCAGGGCGACAGGCAGATCTTCGAAATCCGTCATCTCGGCGCGATCGATGTTCCGCGTCGACACCGGCAGCAGATAAATCTCGCGCCGCTCCCCCGGCCCCTCAACCTCGGCCAGGATCGCGCGCAGCGGGCCTTGGGCGGCATTCACCATCACCTCTTCGCCGCTGTGCAAACGATCGGTCGAAAACACGTCCTCCAACCGCTTCGGCCGCCCCGCCACCAGCCTGCGCGCCGCATCATTGCAGAACAGCACCACCCCCGCCTTGTTCGCCACCAGCATCGGCAGGCTCAGCGTATCGCCCCCGCGCGCCGCGGTCACACGCTCCTGAAACTCCTCCAGCCGCCACAGAAACTGCCCCTCCGCCACCTTGTGCACTGACAGGCGCAGATGCCCGCGCCGCGTGACCAGATCCTCACGTGCCCGTCCGTGATGGCCCGCGCGGTTCTGCAGCCGGTACAGCACCGCCTCGGGCGAGGTGAAATGCGTCTTCAGCACCGACACCAGCGTCGCCTCGTCCCGTTCGCCGAACCGCTCCACCGCGACTGCATTCTGATAGGTGATCTGACCGATATCATTCGTCGCAAAACAGGGCGACGCATCAAGCCCCACCAGATCGAACAACGCCTTGTCCATCCGCCGTGCCGGCCGCTGCGCGATCCCCGACATCAGCTTGATCGCCACCATCAGCACCAGTAGCGTCCCCGCCGCCACCCCCGCCGCCAGCCGCATCGCCATGTCCGGCAGCAGCACCGCAAGCATCGCCAGAATGGCCGCCACCCCCGCCAGCACGATCACACGCCGCGACAGCCGATCGGCGGTTACGAAAACCTCTGACACCTCGATTGCAGACCTGCGCACACTATCCCCCCCAACGGGTTCACCTCCGGCTATCAAGAGGTTCAAAGATTAAGCGGGGCTTAAGGGGGCACCAAAAACACCCAAAGGTTGTATCCCTTAGGTTTCTTTTCGCGTCAACATTGAAAGAAAAAAGCCGTCCCCCCCCGTCAGTGGTGTCCAGACCTGCGTGCCCGTCTGCTGCCAGCCTTCGTGGCGCACCAGATATGCCGCGATCTGCGCCTGATTCTCGCAGCCAAACCGCGAACAGGTGACATAGGCCAGCATGCCTTTCGGCCCCACCAGCCGCGCCGCCGCATCCAGCACCTGTCCCTGCAGCGCGATCAGGGCGGCGAGCCGCGCAGGCGTCAGCGCCCATTTCCCCTGCGGATCGCGCCGCCAGCTGCCCGACCCCGAACAGGGCGCATCCGCCAGCACCAGATCATAGGGCCCCACCGGCTGCGCCACGATCCGCACCGCCGCCCCCGCCCGCCGCGCCCGCTCCGGCAGATCGCGCATCCGGCGCGGGTCCGCGTCATGCGCATCAACCGCCCCGCCCACAGCCGCCGCCAGTGCCAGTGTCTTGCCCCCACCGCCCGCACAATAATCCAGGACCCGCATCCCCGCCCGCAACGGCAATGCCGCCACAACCGCCTGCGATGACGCATCCTGCAATTCTACCAGACCCTCCAGATAGGTCCGGCTGTTTTGTATTTTTCGCGCATTGTCCGTGACTTCCAGCGCGTTCTTCACGCCTTCGACCACCCGCGCCGCAATCCCCTCCGCCGCCAGCGCAGCCAGTGCCGCGTCCACCGGCCCGCGCAAGGCATTGACCCGCAGGAACACCGGCGCACGGCGGCGCAGCGCCTGCATCACCGCCTCTGCCGCGGCCCCCAGACTGTCCTGCATCAGGGGGATCACCCAGTCCGGGCAATCCGCCGCCTCGTCCTGCGCGGGTGCCCGCCCCGCATCGGCATCCGTCAGCACATCCGGCGCATGACCCTGCCCGGAAAACAGCCCCTCATCCCCGCCGCCCGCGCGCAAGCCCCCCAGGATCAGGCCCCGCCCCGTCATCCCCCCGCCAAGGGCCGCAAAACTGCGGCGGCACCGCAGCGCGTCAAACACCAGATCGCGCACCGCCGCCCGGTCACCCGATCCGGCATAGCGGTTGGCCCGGCCCCAGGTCGTCAGGGCAACCTCCGCCGACACCCCACCCAGAATGCGGTCCAGCACATCAATTCCCGCCGCCAGCCGCGCCCCCGGTGTCATGGTTCAAGATCGCCGCGCAAGCCCATGATCACGTTATCCTACCCGGTAGTTCGGGCTTTCCCGCGTGATCTGCACATCATGCACATGGCTTTCCTTCAGCCCAGCGCCTGTGATCCGCACGAACTGGCAATTCGCGCGCATCGCCGCAATCGTGCCGTTACCCGTATACCCCATCGCCGCCCTCAGGCCCCCCACCATCTGGTGCAGCACCGCTGACACCGACCCCTTGTAGGGCACCTGCCCCTCGATCCCCTCCGGCACCAGCTTGTCGCTTGCCGCATCCTTCTGGAAATACCGGTCTGCCGACCCCCGCGCCATCGCGCCCAAAGACCCCATCCCCCGGTACGATTTGAACGACCGCCCGTTATACAGGATCATCTCGCCCGGGGCCTCATCCGTGCCTGCAATCGCCGAACCCACCATCGCGCAGGAGGCACCCGCCGCAATCGCCTTGGCGAAATCGCCCGAAAACTTGATCCCGCCATCCGCGATCACCGGAATATCGCCCGCGGCCCCTGCCGCATCCATGATCGCCGTCAGTTGCGGCACACCCACCCCCGCCACGATCCGCGTCGTACAGATGCTGCCCGGCCCGATCCCCACCTTGATCGCATCCGCCCCCGCATCAATCAGCGCCCGCGTCGCCGATGCCGTGGCCACATTCCCCGCCACCACCTGCACCGTGTTCGACAGCCGCTTGATCCGCTCCACCGCGCGCGCCACCCCTTCGGAATGCCCGTGCGCGGTATCAATCACCACCATATCCACGCCCGCATCAATCAGCGCAGCAGACCGTTCAAATCCCGCATCCCCCACTGTTGATGCCGCAGCCACCCGCAGGCGCCCCATCTCATCCTTGCAGGCATGCGGGTTCAGAACGCTCTTCTCGCTGTCTTTCAGCGTCAGAAGACCCGTCAGCTTCCCCGCCCCGTCCGTCACCAGCAGCTTTTCAATCCGCCGCGCCTTCATCAGGCTGATCGCCTGATCCCGGTCCACCGGCTCGTGCAGCAGCGCCAGGTTCTCGGATGTCATCATCACCCGCACCGGTGTGCGATCATCGCTTGCAAACCGCATATCGCGGTTCGTCACGATCCCCATCACCCGGCCCTTGTCGTCCACCACCGGAAAGCCCGTGATGTTATAGCGGTCCATCAGCGCCTTCGCATCCGCCAGCGTCTGATCCGGCGTCAGCGTGATGGGCGCATAGACCACCCCGCTCTCGAACCGCTTGACCCGCCGCACCTCATTGGCCTGCGCCTCGGTACCCAGATTGCGGTGAATGACCCCGATCCCCCCCGCCTGCGCCATTGCAATCGCCATGCGCCCTTCGGTCACCGTATCCATCGCCGATGACAGCAGCGGAATGTTCATCCGGATCGCCTTCGTCACAAAAGTGGACGTATCCGCATCACTTGGCAGCACCGCACTCGCGGCGGGCACCAGTAGAACATCATCAAAGGTGAATGCTTCACGAATCTCCATCGGGGTCTCCTGCGGATGGGTCTGTGTTGCCGCGTCCCCATTCCATGTGCTGCCCGCGATGACAAGGCCCAATTGTCCCTTGCGGTCGCAAAGCCCCTGCATATTGTGTCGCCAGACCGCAAAAGGGGCGTCATATGCGCGTGGCCATTGTCGAGAATACCCAAATCACCCATCACGGGCAGGTCGGCGTCGCCCTGCATCAGGCCGCCGCAACCATCGATCTGTGGAAGCCCTGGGCCGATCAGAGGCTCCCGCTGTTACCTGATGCCGATGCGCTGATTGTGTTTGGCGGCGAGCAGAACGCGCTTGCGGACGTGACGCATCCCTATCTGCCTGCCCTCGCCCGTCTGATGGCCGCCTTCACCGCGGCCGACAAACCCGTGCTCGGCATCTGCCTTGGCGCGCAAGTGCTGGCCCGCGCTTTTGGCGCGCAGAACCAGATCGGCACCGCCCCGGAATTCGGCTGGTGCGATGTGACATTGACCGATGCAGGCCGCGCCGATCCGGTCATTGCAGGCACAGGCCCGGCCTTCCCGATCTTTCAATGGCACAGCGATACCTTCACCCTGCCGCCGGGGGCTGTGCATCTGGCCAGCGCCACCGGGGCCGCGCAGCAATGCTTTCGGATTGGACGGGCCACCTACGGCATGCAGTTCCATTTTGAGGCCTCGCGCGCCGTCGTTGCCGACTGGACCCGCCGCTTCCCCGAACTGACGGAACGGATGGCACCCGGCTGGATCGCCACCCACCCCGCCCGCGCCGCCCTGCAAGGCGTGCCGGCCGATGCCACCGGCCTGCGCATCGCGCAGAACTGGGTGGCCCTGATCTGACCGATCACGCAATGTTTCAAAACTGTTAACGCGACCCCGCCTGTTTTGTGTCGGATCGTTGTTTTTAAAGAATAATCCTGAAAATTGACAGCCGTCAATTTTACCTGAAAACCCGCCGCGCCAGCATCACCCGCGCCAGTGCCGTGACCAGACACAAGGCCCCGAAAATCCACGCCAGCGGCGCAAAGGCCGATGGCCAGATGCACAGGATCACGAAAAACAGAATGGTCTCCGTCCCCTCCAGCAGCCCCGCAGTGAAATACAGCGACTTCTCCCCCCGGTCCACCGTCTGCATCCCGCGCTTCTCTGCCAGAATCGCATAGGCCAGAAACGTGGACCCGTTGGCATAGAACGTCATCAGCAGGAACGCCCCCGCCATCCCGTTTTCCGGCGTATCGCGCAGCACAAAGGCCAGCGGGATCGCGCCGTAAAACAGAAAATCGCACCCGATATCCAGAAATCCCCCGAAATCCGTCTTCAGGCTCGCCCTTGCGACCGCCCCGTCCAGCCCGTCCGCCACCCGGCTGGCCAGCAGCGGTGCCAGCGCCACCAGGGTCGATCCACCCGCCGCAATGATCCCCGCCGCGATCAACCCCAGTGCCAACCCGACCAGTGTTACGCCATCCGCACTGACCCCGCGCGCGGCCAGACCCCGCCCGATCCGGTTCAGGCCGGGATCAATGATCTTGCGCATCACACCGTCAAACATGCCGCCCCCTCGCCTGCAGTCCGACCTGCCTGCCAGACGGCACCAGGCTTTGACAAGGGCTGCAACACGCCCCCACCAAATCGTGCGCGAAAGCCTCGCCGCCATTGCGTTTTTCTGCCGGCTGCGGAAACATCCTCCAATCCGGCTGCATCAGGTGCGACACATGCCCAGAACGTTCCTTGCCCTTGGTCTTTCCCTGACGCTCGCCGCCTGCGTCT
>JAAFHS010000074.1:440-8620 GCA_013298485.1 Rhodobacterales bacterium | reverse complement strand
GGCAAAGGCTTGGGCCTGCTGCATGAATTGCCCGATCAGGCGGGGATGATGGCGGCGCTGTGCCCGACGTTTCAGGTGACAACGCCGGATGATCTGGTACCGGTGCTGGATGCAGCCTTTGCCGCAATGCTGGGCGCGCGGCCGGGGCCCGTGCATATCGAGGTGCCGACGGATGTGATGCCACTGCCCTGCGCGATACCCGGTCCCGCGCGGGCGATCTTGCGCCCCGCGCCTGATGGGGCGCTGGTCGCGGCGGCCCGCCAAAGGCTGGCCGCTGCGCACCGCCCCGTGATCCTTGCGGGGGGCGGGGCTGTGCGGCATGGGGCGGCGGTGCAGGCCGTGGCCGAAAAGCTGGATGCGCCGGTGGTTCTGACCGCGAATGCGCGTGGCATCATGCACGGGCATCCGCTGGTGGTGCCGGCCTCACCATCGCTGGACGCTGTGCGCGCACTGATTGCAGGCGCGGATCAGGTGCTGGCTTTGGGCACGGAATTTGGCCCGACGGACTACGACATGTATGTGCGCGGCGGGTTCCCGGATGTGTCGGGAATGATCCGCGTGGACATCTGCGCGGATCAGTTGGCGCGGCACAGGGCGGCGGTCGCGGTGCAGGGCGACGTGGGCGATGTGCTGGGTTTGCTCGGCGGCTTTGTGACGCAGGCGGATGGCGCGGCGCGTGCGAAGATGGCGCGCGACACTGCCTTGGCCGAAATCACCCCGGATTTCCGCGCGCAGGTGGATTTGCTGCGCGTCGTGACGGAAGTCATGCCCGATGCGATCATCGTGGGCGACAGCACACAGCCGGTTTACGCGGGCAATCTTTATCACGATGCCCCGCGCCCCGGGGCTTGGTTCAACGCGGCGACGGGGTTTGGCGCGCTTGGCTTTGCCCCCGGTGCCGCCGTTGGGGCGGCCATCGGGTCGGGCCGCCCTGTGGTCTGCCTGATCGGCGATGGCGGGCTGCAGTTCAGCCCCGGTGAATTGCGCACAGCTGTCGATGAAGGGCTGCCGATCACCTATCTGGTGTGGAACAACGCTGGCTTCGGCGAGATCGCATCGGCCATGCGCGAAGTGGGCGCAACGGTCATCGGCTGTGATCCAACCCCGCTCAGGATGGAACCCTTTGCCGCCGCCTGCGATCTGCCCTTTGTCCGCATCGCCCCGGATAGGGCCGCGCTGCGGGCGGCACTGATACAGCCCGCAACCGGGCCAAGGATGATCGAAGTGACCATTGCCTAAAGCGGGCGTTCACGCATCCTGCAACCGCCGTCTCAACTGCGGGACCGCGTAATCCAGAAACGCGCGCAGCTTTTGCGGCAGGGCACCTTGCCCCGCGTAGACGAGGCTGACAGGCATCACCTGTGGTTCCCACCCGTCCAGCACCGTCGTCAACTGTCCGCCCTGCAGCCGCGCCGCAATCTGGTAGGACAGGACGCGCGTCAGGCCTAAACCGAGGCAGGCTGCATCAATCGCGGCCTCTGCGGTGGTCACGACCAGCCGCGATGTGACCGGGATGGCAAGGTCCCCCGTCGCGGTTTTGAAATTCCAGTGATCGCTGGCCGCCAGCACCGAAAACGTGATGCAGTCATGCTGCGTCAGGTCTTCCGGCGTCTGCGGCACCCCACGCGCGGCAAGGTAGTCGGGGCTGGCACAGGTAACGCGCCGCACGGCACCCACCTTGGCCGCCATCAGGCTGCTATCAGGCAGTGATCCAATCCGCAGGGCGACATCGACATGGTCGTCAAACAGGTTGATGATGCGGTCGGCCAGCATCAGACGCACCGAAATCTCGGGGTACAGGCGCAGAAAGGCCGCGACCACGGGCAGAACATGCAGGCGGCCAAAGACCACGGGCGCGGTCAGCACCAATTCGCCCTTGGCGGCCGTGAATTCACCCGCAGCCACCCGCTCCGCCTCGGCCAGCTGATCAAGGATACGCCGGCTTGCGGCGACAAAGGCATGCCCTGCCGCGGTCAGATCGACCTGCCTGCTGGACCTTATCAGCAGGCGCGCGCCCAGATGGCTCTCCAGATCGGCGATCTTGCGGCTGACGGTTGACAAGGGCACGCCCAGCTTGCGCCCCGCCCCTGAAAGACTGCGCGCCTCAACCACCGCAAGCAGCACAGACATTGCATCGAACCGGTCCATATATGCTTCCATTTTACGGGAGGATGACTGCCGTTCTTTCTGGATACCCTAGATAACTGAAAGGGTCCATCTGTTGCAGCACGCCACCACCGGCGCAACGCAACCCGAAAAGGAGCCTCCGATGTCCCGTATCGCGACCCCCGCATCCATCGCCGCCGCACCGGCCGCCGCCCAGCCCATGCTGGAGGCTGTGAACAAACAGCTGGGTATGGTGCCGAACCTGTTTCGCCTGATCGCGAACAGCCCCGCTGCGTTGGAAGGTTATCTTGGCCTGTCCGGCGCGCTTGGCAAAGGCACGCTGCCTGCCAAAACCCGCGAACGGGTGGCCCTTGCCGTGGCCGAAATCAACCGCTGCGGCTATTGCCTGGCCGCCCAAAGCTATCTTGGCAAGAATCTCGCCAAACTGGATGACGCGGAAATCCTCGCCAACCGCAAAGGCGGATCAACTGATGCCAAGGCCGACGCCGCCGTGCGCTTTGCGGTGCAGGTGACACAGGCGCGTGGTCATGTGCGGGACGCCGATCTGCAGGCCGTCAAGGCCGCCGGATATGACGATGCGCAGATCGTCGAAATCGTGGTGCATGTCGCGCTGAATACGCTGACGAACTACATCAACGAAGTCGGCCAGACCGAGATTGATTTTCCCGCGACCCATGCGCTGGAAAACGCCTGAACCATCCTTCCAACCCACAGTCATCATCGGAGAAAAACAATGACCACAGTTTCCCGTCGCACGCTGTTCGGGGCCATCCTCGCGGCAGCAACACTGACACTCGCAGCACCGGTTCTGGCGCAATCGCGCACGGGCGGCGCGCCGAATTCCATGTATGCCGGGATCGGCCTGCAAGGATATGACCCGGTCTCGTACTTTGCGGATAACGCCGCCGCACAAGGCAATGCCGACATCAATGCCTTTGCCAACAACCTGACCTGGCATTTCGTCAGTGAAGAGCACAAGGCCGCATTCGAGGCTGACCCTGAAAAGTTTATGCCACAATACGGCGGCTTCTGCACATGGGGCGTTGCGAACGGAAAGCTGTTCAATGTGGATCCGGCCAATGGCTGGACCATTTTCGGGGGCAAGCTTTACGTCAACTTCAACGCCGATATCAACGCGACCTTTGCCGCTGATCCGGCGGCCTTTATCGCCAAGGCCGAAGAAAACTGGCCAACCCTCAATCAATAAGGGCTGATCGGACAACACCCCGTGGCCAAACCGGTTGCGGCCACGGGGTCATGATGGTCAGCTTGCCCATGCATGCAATCAAAGGAGCACAAAGATGACATCCCCGCGCCCACCCCTTCCACCCTTCACCCGTGAGACGGCGGCACAGAAAGTGCGCATGGCCGAAGATGGCTGGAACAGCCGCGATCCGGCCCGCGTGGCGCTGGCCTATACGCCCGATAGCGTCTGGCGCAATAGGGCGGAATTCCTGGCGGGGCGCGCGGCAATCGAGGTGTTCCTGACGCGGAAATGGGCCAAAGAGCACGACTATCGGCTTATCAAGGAACTTTGGGCGCATGACGGCGCGCGGATCGCCGTGCGCTTTGCCTATGAATGGCATGACGGGGCGGGCAACTGGTTTCGCAGCTATGGCAATGAAAACTGGGAATTTGATGAAGGCGGCCTGATGCACCGCCGCTACGCCAGCATCAATGATCTGCCCATCACCGCCGATGCGCGCAAGTTTCACTGGCCCCTCGGCCGTCGCCCGGACGACCATGCAGGCCTTGGCGATCTTGGATTGTAAGGGGGCGGGCTGATGACAAACGTTCCGTCCAGTGACGTGGCCTTTACACCATCGGTCAAGGCGATCCAGACGCGGCGCGGTTCACGCGCCGCCTACGCCCGGATGGAGGATGGGGGCGGGTTCCGCACTGCGATCACGGATGACCTGCAGGCGTTTCTGGCAGAACAGACCAGCGTTTTTCTGGCAACCGCGAATGCCGAAGGGCAACCCTATATCCAGCATCGTGGCGGCCCTGCCGGGTTCCTGCATGTGCTGGATAGCCAGACCATCGGTTTTGCGGATTACGCGGGCAACCGGCAATATGTGACATCGGGCAACCTGGCTGATAATCCGCGCGCCTACCTGTTCCTGATCGACTATGCGCAACGCAGCCGGATCAAGATCTGGGGCACAGCACGTGTGGTGGACGACGATCCCGCCCTGACCGCCCGCCTGATGCCGCAGGGCTATAGGGCACGAGCGGAGCAGGCCATCCTGTTCACCGTCACCGCCTGGGATTCGAACTGCCCGCAACACATCCCGCAACGGTTTGAGGCGGCGGATGTGGCGGCCGCGCTTGCCGCCCGTGATGCACGGATCGCGGAACTTGAGGCGATGCTTGCGGCACGCGGATGAACACGGCGCGCATCGCCGAGACGGCTTGATCTTCCCCGGCAGCAGAACGATGGTGCGCCGATCACGTTTCGGCCAGCCCGGTGGGATACTGGCCAGATGCAAAAGGGGCCGCACATGACCGATATCACACTGCTGGACGGCGGCATGGGGCAGGAACTGCTGGCCCGCGCGGGTGACAGGCCGACGCCCCTTTGGGCGACGCGGGTGATGATGGATCACCCCGGCCTCGTGCGCGATATCCATGCCGATTACTTTGCCGCCGGGGCCACGATTGCGACCACCAACAGCTATGCCATCCACCATGACCGCCTGATCGCAGCAGGTGTGGATCATCTCTTCCATGCGCTGCATCTGCGCGCGTTGGCACAGGCAGTCGAGGCGCGTGACGCCCATGGGTCAGGGCGCGTTGCAGGCGCACTGGGGCCGCTGGTGGCCTCATACCGGCCCGATCTGACGCAGCCCCTGGCCGAGGCTGCGGCGAAATATGCCGAGAATTCGGCCCTGATGGCCCCGCATGTCGATCTGTTCCTGATCGAGACGGCGTCATCGGTGCTGCAGGCCGAAGGGGCGCTGGCGGGTGTTGTGAAGGGCAAGCCTGTCTGGCTGTCGATCAGCGTGGACGATACCGATGGCCGCAAGCTGCGGTCGGGCGAACCTGTCACGGATGTGGCGCGGCTGGTGCGCGACTATGCGCCCGAGGCCGTTCTGGTGAACTGTTCGGTGCCCGAGGCGATGGCGGCAGCGATGGACGTCCTGCGCGATTTCGGCGTGCCGTTCGGGGCCTATGCGAACGGCTTCACGCATATCACCGATAACTTCAAGGCCGACCAGCCGACCGTTGATGACCTGTTCCGGCGTCATGACCTGACGCCGGAAAAGTACGCGGATTTCGCCATGGGCTGGGTCGCCCAGGGGGCGACCATCCTGGGCGGCTGCTGCGAGGTGGGTCCCGCCCACATCCGACACCTCAAAGACCGGCTTGTTGCCGAAGGCCACCGGATTGTCTGAACCCTCGCTCATCCCGGATTTCGCCTATGATCCCCCGGATACGCCGCTGCAGATTCTGTATGAGGACGCGGCGATCATCGTGCTGGACAAGCCCGCAGGCCTGCTGTCTGTGCCCGGCAAACTGGCCGACCGTCAGGATTGCCTGATCACCCGCCTGCAGGCGGCACGCTGGAATGCGCTGCTCGTGCACCGGCTGGATTGCGATACCAGCGGTGTCATCATCTTTGCGCGCACCAGGGTGGCGCAGGGCTTTCTCGGGTAGGAATTTGAACAGCGTCGCGCGCAGAAAACCTATATCGCCCGCCTGCAGGGGCAGATGGCGGGCGATCAGGGCCGGGTCGACCTTCCACTGGCGAGCGATTGGGCTTACCGCCCGCGCCAGAAGGTCGATCCGGGCGGAAAGCCCGCGCAGACCGACTGGCAGGTGATTGACCGCAGCCCGGTGGAAACCCGTGTCCGTCTGACACCCCACACCGGGCGCAGCCACCAGTTGCGGATGCATATGCTGTCACTTGGTCATCCGATCCTGGGGGATCAGATCTATGCAGCCGAAACCACCCACACCCATGCACGCCTGATGCTGCATGCCGAAACCCTGTCGCTGCACCACCCCACAACGGGTGAGAGGGTCAGTTTCACGGCACCTGTGCCGTTCTAAATGGTGGCAGCCCCGGCCCTTGCGCCCGATCCCCCGGTCCGGTCTGTTTTCGGCACGCTTACATAGATGATCGCCGGATTGCCGATGCCGTGGTGTGCAGCGTCCGCGCAAAGCCTGCCCACAGTGGTCTCCAGCACAGCCTCGCGCGCCGTACCGATATGGGCCGCAATCAGGACGGCATGGTCCTCGCCCAGACCAGCTGCCCGCAGCGCGCCCTGCACATCGGCCAGGCGGTGCATCGCCATATACAGCGCCAGCATCGTGCCGGGTTGCAGCACCCCGTCAAGACCCGCCCATGCATCCCCCGGACGGCAGGTCGCCGTCGCCAGAACCAGCCGTTCCGTCCGGCCCCGTTCGGTCAGCGGGCGGCACAGGCTCGCCGCCCCCGCACTGGCCGCCGTGATGCCGGGAATGATCTCGACTGTGATCCCAAGGGCGCGGGCGGCGGCAATCTCTTCGCCCGCACGGCCAAAGATCGACGGATCGCCCGACTTCAGGCGGACGACACGCAGGCCCGACAGGGCCGCCGCAGTGATCGCTGCATTGATCCGGTCCTGCGGCCAGCTGTGCGCGCCCACCTCTTTGCCGACAAAGACACGCCGCGCGCGCCGACCTGCCATCGCCAGCACTTCGGGCGACACCAGCCGGTCATAGTAGACAACATCCGCAGCGCGCAGCCGTTCGACGGCCCGCAATGTCAGCAGATCGGCAGCCCCGGGGCCTGCACCCACAAGGGCGATATGGCCCGGTTTCGGGATCACCACTGCCGGGCGGATTCCGGCGGGATCGGCATGAAAGGTCATTCGGCAGCCTCGCGGAAGGGGACGTTCTGGGCAATCAGCGCGCGGATTTCAGGGCGGCAAGAGCCGCAGTTGGTCCCTGCGCGCAAAGCCTCACCAATCGCCTCGACCGTCATCAGCCCCTGTTCGGTCACAGCACGGGTGATCGTGTTCACGCCAACATTGAAACAGGCGCAAAGGGCGACCCCGGGGTCCGGCACATCGGCCCCCGCGCGCCCGGCAAGGGCGGCGGGGCCTGCCGCCTGCCCCAAGAGACCGCCCAGATGGCGGCGCGACAGGGCCACCGGGGCAGGACCGATGAACAGCGCGGCCTGCAGCAGACCATCGCGCAGAAAGGCCAGCCGGTGCAGGCCACGGGCCGCGTCATCCACCACCAGCGGATCGCCCGCCACCCCGAAAAGATCACGCGCCGCAGCGGCCCAGTCGGCAGGCGTGTCCAGACCGGCGAGTTCGGCCTGCATCCCCCCGGGCAGCGCCGCCCGCGCCCAATAGGCACAATCAGGGCGAAAGGCGCTGCGCGCGATGGCATAACCATACCACCGTGCGGCAAAGGGCCGGATCGCCACCGAAGCCGACTTGCTCGCAGGCTGGCCTGATACCGGATCGGTCAGGCCCGGCACCAGTGCATCCACCCGCCCCGAAGGTGCCGTCTCACCCGTCCAGTGCATCGGCGCAAAGGGATGGCCCACGGCCACGCGGTCGGTCACCAGCACGCGCAGGATGGCGCAGCCATGGTCGTTGCAAACCTCGGCCAGTGCGGCGGGCGCAAGGCCAAGGCGGGCCGCGTCTGCGGGATGGATTTCGAGGAACGGCTCGGCCAGATGCTGCGACAGGCGCGACGACAGGCTGGTGCGCGTCATCGTATGCCATTGGTCGCGGATGCGGCCCGTGTTCAGGCGGAATGGAAAGGCCGCATCCGGGGCCTGCGATGCGCGCGGCGTCACGGCAATCATCACCCCGCGCCCGTCCGCCGTGTGAAACTGCCCCGCGCCGAAGAACCGCCCCCCGCGCCGCCGGTCGTTCCGGGGCCACACGAACGGGGCCATGCGGGCATAGCCACGGTCCGTCAGGCCCGCCTTGGCCGAGATATCGAAATCGCTGTCCAAGGCCCCCGCCACGCCTGAAAGTGCCGCATGTTCGCGGAAAATCGCGGCCGGCCCGGTCCAGTCGAACCCGGTAAAACCCATGCGCCGCGCCACT
>JAAFHS010000074.1:0-430 GCA_013298485.1 Rhodobacterales bacterium | reverse complement strand
CGCCACTTGCGCCAGGTGCCACCAGTCCGCCCGCGCCTGCCCCGGTGCAGGCAGGACCGCACGCTGGCGGCTGATCATCCGTTCGGAATTGGTGACCGTACCATCCTTTTCGCCCCAGGCCGTTGCAGGCAGCAGCACATCAGCCCGGCGCGCAGTATCGGTTTGCGCCGTGATATCGCTGACCACCACGAAATCGCAGGCCGTGATCGCCTGCGCCACGCGGTCGGCCTCAGGCATCGACACGGCGGGGTTGGTGTGCAGGATCCACAGTGCCTTGATCCGGCCATCGCCAACGGCGCGGAACATATCCACCGCCTTCAGCCCTGGTTTTGTGGCCATGCGGGGCGCGTCCCAGAACGCCTGCACGGCATCGCGATGCGCCGGGTTTTCGATCTCCAGATGGCAGGCCAGCATGTTGGCCATGCCGCCC
>JAAFHS010000073.1 GCA_013298485.1 Rhodobacterales bacterium | reverse complement strand
TCGCTGTTTCCATGGATGTCCTTGGTCGGCAAGGCCATGATCGGGCTGAAGTGGCTGGCCACCCGTAAGGGTCTGGGCGCCACCAACCATTTTGAAACCGGCGGCCATATTCGCAGCCGGGCTGGCTTGATCTATCCCGACATCCAGTTCCACTTCCTGCCCTTGGCGATTTCCTATGACGGAAAGTCACTGGCCAAGGGCCATGGGTTTCAGGTTCATGTCGGCACGAAACGGTCGAAAAGCCGGGGCCGGGTTCGCTTAAGCGATGCTTCTGCGCAAAGCCTGCCGCGTGTACAGTTCAACTACATGACGCATGACGACGACTGGCAGGAAATGCGCGCCTGCATCCGGCTGAGCCGCGAGATCTTTAGCCAAAGCCCGATGGCCGCCTATGTGGGCGCTGAGCTTGCTCCGGGGGCCGACGCCCAATCCGATGATGCTCTGGATGATTTCATCCGCCGCAAGGTCGAAAGCGCCTATCACCCGTGCGGCACCTGCCGGATGGGTACCGATCCCCTGGCCGTGGTGGACCCGGAATGCCGGGTGATCGGCGTGCAGAACCTGCGGGTGGTCGATGCCTCTGTCATGCCGCAGGCGACGGCGGGCGATTTAAACGGCCCGACGATCATGCTGGCCGAACGCGCCGCCGATATCATTCGTGGGAAAGTTTTGCCCGCAGCGGAAGATGCGCCGATCATGGCCGACAGTGACTGGCAGAATCGCCAGCGCGGACCCGAGATTGCCCGGAACTACGCCGATGACAGGGACGCCCTTCGGGCGCAGCTACTGTCGGAAATGACACTTTAAATGAACAACAGGGAGACGAACATGAAGCGCACGACACGACTTGGCCTTCTGGCCGCTGCACTGACCTTGGGGACATCCACTTTCGCGCAAGCGCAGGCCCCTGAATCCACCGATCCGATCAAGATCGCGGTAAACGAATGGACGGGCCAAGTGCTTTCGGCGACCATCACCGGCGAAGTGCTAAAGAAGATGGGCTACAATGTTGAACTGGTTATCGCAGGCGCATTGCCGCAACTTGCCGCTATTGAACAGGGCGAATTGGACCTGAACCCCGAGGTCTGGGACAATAGCGTGACAGAGGCCTACACAAATGGTCTAGCGTCCGGAGCCATCATCGCCGCCGGCCCGTTGGGTCTGCAACCCCGTGAAGGCTGGGTCTATCCGCCCTATATGGAAGAGCTTTGCCCAGGCCTGCCAAGTTACCTTGCGCTTTATGATTGCGCGATGGCCTTTGGAACGGCCGAGACCTTCCCGAATGGCCGTCTCGTTGGCTATCCGGCTGATTGGGGCACCCGCGATATCGATGTGGTCAAGGCCATCGGCCTGCCGTTCAACGTCGTGCCGGGCGGCAGCGAAGGCGCCATGTTGGCCGAACTGAAAAGCGCGATTGCGGCCAAGGAACCGATCCTGATGATGTTCTGGGAACCGCATTGGATCCATGCCGAAGTCGAGTTGAATTTCGTCGAATGGAACCCGGTCGAGGGTGAATGCGTCGAGGAAACCCAGGTCAAGGAAACCGCCTGCGGTTTCGCTCAGGCCGAGGCGCAGAAGATCTACAGCGATGACTTCGCGGCGAAATATCCGGCAGCAGCGGCGGCGATGGGCAAGTTCACCCTGACCAACGCCGAACAGAACGCCATGATCCTTGAGGTTGACCAGAAAGGCCGCACGGTCGAGGAAGTGGCCGCCGAGTGGATGGTCAAGAATGAAGCCGTCTGGACCACCTGGATCCAGTAAGCCCTTCGTGTGCCTCTTCGGGCGGCCTATCCGCCCGAAGCTTCGGTCCTGCTTGCCACTATGCCCCTGGAGGCGCCCATGCCCGGCCCCGTCAAACTGTCTTGCCGCAATCTGTGGAAGGTCTATGGCCCCGATCCAGCCCGCTTTTTCGTGGGAAGCAGCGAAGGTCCGGATGCATTGGCCCAGAAAATGCGGGCAGGGGGCCATATGCCGGCGGCGATTGACGCGGGCTTTGACGTCCATGTCGGCGAGACCTTCGTTATCATGGGCCTGTCGGGGTCGGGCAAATCAACTGTCATTCGCTGCCTGTCGCGGCTGATCGAGCCTGACCATGGGCAGGTCTTGCTGGATGGCGAGGACCTTCTTGCCAAGTCGGCGCAGGAACTGATCGAGATCAGGCGGCACAAGTTGGGCATGGTGTTCCAGAACTTCGGCCTGTTGCCACATCTGAACGTGATCGAGAACATCGCCTTCCCCTTGCGCCTGCAAGGCCTTACCTCGGCGCAGCAACGCGACCGCGCCTCTCATGTGATCGATCTGGTGGGTCTGAAGGGCCGCGAACATTCCTATCCAAGCCAGTTGTCAGGTGGCCAGCAGCAGCGCGTGGGCATCGCGCGGTCATTGGCGGTTGAACCTGAACTTTGGCTTCTGGATGAACCTTTCAGCGCGCTTGACCCTTTGATCCGCCGCCAGATGCAAGATGAATTCCTGCGCATCCAACGTGTTTTGAAGAAGTCTATCGTATTCATCACTCATGACTTCATGGAAGCCCTGCGCATCGCTGACCGCATGGCGATCATGCGCGATGGCCGCATCGTGCAGATCGGCACACCCGAGGAATTGATCTTGAACCCGGCCGATGACTATGTCGCCCAGTTCACCGGAGAGGTTCCCCGGATCAAGATCCTGCGCGCCCATCAATGCGCTGTGGCCATAGCGAACCGCCCCGAAGGCCTGCCGCAAGTCGGGCCGGATGACCGGATGGAGGGTCTTCTACCCAAACTCGCCGCCAGCCCTGCGGGTCTGGATGTGGTGGGGCAGGGCGGTGCCTATCTGGGCACGGTGACGGCGACGTCACTGGTTGAAACCCTTGGTCGGATTGAGGGAGCGGGCCCTGTACCGGTGGCCCATGGGTGAGAGCGCGCAGACCCGATCGGGCAAAGGACAAGTCATTGTCTGGGGGGCGGTATTGGCCGCCGTGCTGGCTTTGGCGCTGGCGCAACCTCAGTTTCCAGGGCTGAAAGCCTATCCGGCAGAGTGGACCTTGCCAGTGACAGACTGGTTGAACGCCGGTATGGACAGCTTCGTTGGCGTTTTCAAACCCGCGTTCCGGGCTCTGTCGGCAATCATGGAATACCCGCTGGACTGGTTCTCGGGCTTCCTTGGATGGTTGCCTTGGTCTGTCGGCTTGGTCGTCGCCGTGATGATCGGCCACCGCGCGGGCCGGTGGCCCTTGGCTGCATTCACCTTTTGCGCGCTGGTCTATATCCTGCTGATGGGGCTGTGGCCCGATACGATGAACTCTCTGGCACTGGTGGCTGTGTCCGTCCCACTGGCCGTGGCTCTTGGCTTTGCCTTGGGCGTCTGGGGCTTTCACTCCCCCCGGGTCGAACGGTTTCTGACGCCTCTGATGGACATCACCCAAACCGTACCTGCCTTTGCCTATCTGTTGCCCATCCTGATCCTGTTCGGCTTTGGCCCGGTTGTGGGTCTGATCGCGGGCATCATATTCGCTTTCCCGCCCATGGTGAAAAACACCATCGTTGGTCTGCGTGAGGTGCCTTCGGATATCATCGAAAGCGGCCTCATGTCAGGGGCGACCAAGGGGCAGTTGTTTTTCCTTGTCCGCTGTCGGGCGGGCCTGCGGCAGATCCTTCTGGGCGTGAATCAGACCACAATGGCCGCGTTGAACATGATTATTGTCGCCTCGATCATCGGCGGGTCCGAAGATATCGGCTGGCGCGTCCTGTCCACCCTGCGCAAAGCAGAGTTTGGCGAAAGCCTTGTTGCAGGCATCGTCATCGCTCTGATGGCGATGGTGCTGGACCGCATCACCTACGGGCTGGCCACGCGCGCGCCGGACATGGCGCCGCCACGGGGGTTTGCCCAGCGGCACCGTTTTGCCCTGATGGTTTTGGGTGCGGCGGTGCTTGCCTATCTTGCTGCAAGGGCTTTTCCCGCGCTGCACACCTGGCCACAGGACTGGACATTTGACCCCTCTGGCCCCTTGAATACCGGGATCGAGACGTTTGTTCTTTGGGCCAAACCCTTGCTGGATTCGGTCAAGAACTTCATTATCTTCACGCTGGTCCTGCCGCTGAAGATCGGGCTTGTGAATGTCGTCGGCCCCTTTACCTGGGGCTTCACGGCGACAATCTGGCACGCTTTGGGCTATGCAGCGCTGGTGGTTTTCGGCGCTGGATATGCAATGTCGCGCGGGCGCACGGGCCTTGCCATCGCTGTAATGGCCTTTGGCCTGATCCTGTTTTTCGGCCTGACCAACCTGACCTGGCCTGGAGCAAGCCTTCTTCTGATCTGGTTCGGCTATCGGTCTGGCGGAATGCGGCTGGCGCAATGGACCACGGCGGCGATGGTCTTCATGCTACTGACGGGCAGCTATGAAAAGGCCGTCCTGTCCGTCCAGCTTTGCGCTTTGGCAGTGGTGGTTTCTTTCATGATCGGCACGGCCTTGGGCATTCTTGCGGCCGAGAGCGACCGCTTCTCGCGCATCTTGCGGCCGATAAATGACACGTTGCAGACGATGCCGGTGTTTGTGCTGCTGATACCTGTCATCATGATCTTTAAGATCGGCGAATTCTCGGCCCTTCTGGCGATCATCCTTTATGCAGTCGTGGCCCCTATCCGCTATTCGGAATACGGGCTCCGCCACGTGCCGAAAGATGTGATCGAGGCCGCGACCAGCATGGGGGCGACCCGGTCGCAATTGCTCTGGCGGGTCAAAGTGCCGTTGGCGATGCCGAACATCATGCTGGGCCTCAATCAGGCGATCATGTTCGGGATTTCCATGTTGGTGATTACCGCGCTGGTGGGCACGGATGAGCTGGGGCAGATTATCTATATTGGCCTGTCAAAGGGCAACTTCGGCATCGGTTTTCTTGCCGGTATCGCGATGGCCGTGATCGCGCTTTTGGCCGATCAATTCTGCCGCGCTTGGCAAAGGCGGATCGACGCAAAGCTGGAAGGTGCTTCATGAAGATCATTTATTCTGACGCCCACAAAGGGCACGCCGGCGCACTGGAAATGCGGGGCGAGGCTTTCGTGCCGATGGCCGAATGCCCCGAACGGATGGAAGTCATCCTTTTGGCGCTGGCCGATGCCGGTCTGCGCGATGTGCACGCGCCCAAAGCCCATGGTCTGGCTGAGGCTGCGCGCATCCATGCCCCCGATTTCCTGACCTTTCTGGAAACCGCCTATCCCCTATGGGAAAAGCGCCACGGCCCTAGCCGCGCGGTCTTTGCTCGCACCTTCGGGATGCGCGGGATGGCGCAAAAGCCGCAGATGGACAACATCGACGCCATGCTGTCGGCCTTCACCTTCGACATCTTCTCGCCCTTCGTTCGTGGGACTTGGGACGCGATCCGGTCGGCCTTGGACGTGACGCTGACAGCTGCGGAGATGGTGCAACAGGGCACGCGTGAGGCTTTCGCCCTGTGTCGTCCGCCCGGCCACCATGCCTCAGGTGATCTTGCGGGCGGGTATTGCTATCTGAACAATGCTGCCATTGCGGCTCAGATGTTTCGCGATCAGGGTGCCGCGCGGGTGGCGATTTTGGACATCGACTATCACCACGGCAATGGCACGCAGCGGATATTCTATGACCGAGACGATGTGCTGTTCATCTCGCTGCATGGACGGCCGGAAGAAGAATATCCTTTCCTTCTGGGTTTTGGCGATGAGACAGGTGCCGGGCGCGGTGAGGGTTTCAACTTGAACTTGCCCATGCCACCCGGAACCCGCATCGACACCTATCTGCACGCCTTGCAGGCCGCAGCCGCTCGCGTCCGGGCCTACGCCCCTGATGTGCTGGTCTTGTCGCTGGGCGTTGATACCTTCGACGGCGATCCGGTTGGTGGGTTCTGCCTGCAGACGCCTGATTACCTTCGGCTGGGGCAGGTCATTGCGGGCCTCGGGCTGCCGACGCTTTTCGTGATGGAAGGCGGCTATGCGATTGCGCCCTTGGGGCAGAACGTGACCAATGTGCTGACCGGGTATCTGCAAGGCTAAGTTCGAAGGGAAGACGGGGATGATATTCACGACCCAAGCAATGGTCATGCGCGCGGCGGGCGGGCCGGAGGTGCTGGAGTATCGTTCGCTGGACTTGGCCTTTGATCCCAATGGTTCCGAAGTTCTGGTGCGGCTGGTCGCGGCGGGCGTGAACCCGGCAGACACGTTCTTTCGTAGCCTCGGACCCTATCTCGGCGCCGCGACGGGCTGTGTTTTGGGCCACGACGGCGCGGGCATTGTGCAAGCGGTTGGCCGGGGCATCACGGGATTTGCGCCGGGGGACCGGGTGTGCTTTTGCCATGGAGGGGTGGGCGGTGCCGCAGGCACCTATGCGCTTCATGCGGTCGTGCCCGCCGACTGCCTTGTTCGCGTGCCCGACAGTGTCGTCCTTGAAGATGCCGCCGCCATCGCGCTTGTCTTCATCACGGGATGGGAGGCAATGGTCGAGCGCGCCGATGTTGGACCGGGCGATCTGGTGCTAATCCACGGCGGGGCAGGCGGCACCGGGCAGATGGCTACCCAGATCGCACGCGCCATGGGGGCACAGGTGGCAACGACGGTCAGTTCAGCCGCAAAAGCCGCGTTGTCTTCGGCGGCCGGGGCCGAACGGACGATCCTCTACCGGGAGGAGGATTTCGTTGCGGCCGTGATGGAATGGAGCGGCGGCTGCGGCGTGAAAGCGGTTCTCGACAACATCGGGGGTGAGGGGTTCCTGAACAGCCTGAGGGTGCTGCAACCCTACGGCCATATCGTCACCCTGATGGGTAATCCCGGTGACCTACCTGATGGCACGGCCTACAATGGCAACCTGACAATTCACAATGTGATGATGCTGACGCCAATGTGGAAGGGCCTGCGAACGCATTTGATCCGTCAGGCCGCTATTCTTCAAAAGGCGCTAGAGTGGCTGGCCGCAGGCAAGATCTTTGTCCGCATTCAGGACCGCTTTACGCTGGCACAAGCCGCCGCCGCGCACCGGATGCTGGAAAGCGCGGGTGGCAGTGGCAAGATCATTCTGACGATGCCCGCTGACTGACAAAGGGCCGATCAGCATATCGGCGCTTGCGCGCAGGCAAAGAACGGCGACGACGACATATCGAAAAAGGGACAGCCGGAAAATGACAGACGATCAGTTCACGCAAGCCGCCAATTGGGACTTTCCGGTGCCGATCAAATACGGGCCGGGGCGATTGGCCGAGGTCGGCGCGCTTTGCGCGGGGGCCGGCTGTCGCAAGCCCTTGATCGTGACGGACAGGGCAACGGCAAAGCTGTCCTTCGTTGAAACCCTGCGCGGCCATCTGGAAGCCGCGGGCGTTGCCCATGGCACCTTTGCCGAGGTCTCTCCCAATCCATTGGACGTTGAAGTGGTTGCTGGAAAGGCGACCTTTCTTGCGGGTGGCCATGACAGCATCATCGCCCTTGGCGGAGGGTCGGGGATGGATGCGGGCAAGGCGATCAGCCTAGTGCTGAACAGCTCGCGCGATCTGTGGGATTTCGATTACAACCTCTCCCCGCCAGCCGAACTGGGCAAGGCCGATTTCGTTCCACTTCTCTGTGTGCCCACCACCTCGGGCACCGGGGCGGAAACCGAAAGCACTGCGATGATCACCGACACCAAGCGGGGCATCAAGGGCTGCGTCTGGCATCCGGCGCAAAAGCCCTTTGCTGCACTTCTCGACCCTGAGTTGACCATCGGCCTGCCGCGCAATTTGACCGCGTGGACTGGATGTGACGCGCTGACCCACGCGATCGAGGCTTACTGTGTCCCCAGCTTTCACCCGATGTGCGACGGCATCGCGTTGCAAGCCCTTGGGATGATCTATCGCGCTTTGCCCAAAGCGCTGGACAACCCCGCTTCGATCCCTGCGCGAGGGGCGATGCTGACGGGGTCTTGTCTGGCAGGGGTGGCCTTTCTGAAGGGGCTGGGCATGGTGCATGCCATCAGTCACATGGTCGGGGCCGAGTTTGACACCCAGCACGGGCTGACCAATGCGGTCCTGTTGCCCGCCGTCTTGCGATTCAACGCCGCGGCCATCGGGCCGAAGGTGGCCCCGATGTGTCAGGCGATGGGGCTGGCGGGTTCAGATTTCGAAACTTTCTATGCCGCGGTCTGCGGTCTTCTGGACCAATGCGGCATCCCCCGTTCATTGGCCGAGATTGGCGTCACAGCGGACCGGATTGACAGCATCGCAGCCAAGGCGATGACCGATACTGCCGCAGGAACCAACCCCCGGCCCTTTACGCTGGCCGAGATGACAACCCTTATCAAGCAGGCCCTGACCAATGCGCGCTGACCAGCCATGACGCCCCGAACCGCAATCATCACCGGAGGTACCACGGGCATCGGCATGGCCTGCGCGCAGGTTTTGATCGCGCGGGGGCACCGGGTGGCCATCGGGGCGCGGCGGGCGGGCGATACCGCGGTGCAGACCGAAGTCCGCAACGCTGTTGGGGCGGATGTGATGGTGGCCACGCTGGATGTGGCAGACCGCGCGTCAGTTGACGGGTTCGTTGCAAGGGTTGTCGAAACCCTTGGAACGCCCACAATTCTGGTCAATGCCGCGGGGATCTATCACGAAGCATTCCTGCACGATCATTCCGACGTGGCATGGGACGACCAGATCGACATCAACCTCTCTGGCGCCTTTCGTATGACCCGCGCCGTCTTTCCCGGCATGATCGACGCAGGTTGGGGCAGGATCGCCAACATCGCCTCAACCGCCGGGACCAAGGGCGAACGCGGCTATGCCGCCTAC
>JAAFHS010000072.1:2823-8787 GCA_013298485.1 Rhodobacterales bacterium | reverse complement strand
GAGCAGCTGACGATGGCGGCCACGGGGCGCGATGTGTCGGTGCGGTTTGACGATCAGTTGCATGATCTGTCGCTGCAAGGGCCGCTGGCGGTGGATTATCTGGAAAAGCATGTGCCGGGCATCCGGGCGCTGCCCTATTTCCACCAGATGCAGACCAGCCTTTTCGGCAAGCCTGCAATGATCTCGCGCACCGGATATACGGGCGAGCGGGGGTATGAGCTGTTCGTGCGCGGGCAGGATGCGGGCATGATCTGGGACCGCATTCTGGACGAAGGTAAGGCGATGGGCATCATCCCGTGCCGGTTCACGACGCTGGATATGCTGCGCACCGAAAGCTACCTTTTGTTCTTCCCGTTCGACAATTCAGAGATGTATCCGTTCGCGGATGAAGGCCCGGGTGATACGTTGTGGGAGCTTGGCCTTGATTTCACGGTCAGCCCCGGCAAGACGGGTTTCCGCGGCGCGGAGGAGCATTACCGCCTGAAGGGGCGTGAGCGTTTCAAGATATGGGGCCTGAAGATGGAAGGTACCAATGTGCCGGGCAACGGCGCACCGGTCTTCCGGGATGGCAGGCAGGTCGGCCTTGTGACGCAGGCGATGTATTCGCCGCTGCACAAGCACAACATCGCCATTGCCCGGCTGCCGGTGGATTGCGCCAACAATGGCACCACGCTGGAGGTGCGCTGCGGCACCCATGGGCCGATCAAGGCCACGACCCATGCGATGCCGTTCTATGACGTGGAAAAGAAGCGCCGCACGGCGCAGGGCTAGGCTGGCCATGCCATGGGACGCGTCGTGCATGGGGCAGCGGTGTCGGGCGGAGATATCCGGGGACGACAGATGAGCAAGACCGCCTTTCCCCCTGCGATCAAAAGCCGCCCGGTTTATGGCGTGCTCGAACCCCGGCCGGGGGCCGTGCATCTGGTGGTGGCCGACGGCGAAGGTGCCGGGGCGGTGACCGACATGCTGGCGAAAGCGGCGGACCGTGCGGGGATGCTGGCGGCGATGCACATCATCTATACGCCGGGTCCGAACGGCACGGACCAGACCGCAATGCTGGCGGCTTTGGGTGCAAAGCAATGCTATCGCGCGCCGACGATCCCCACGCTGCTTCCGCGTCTGACGCGGGTTCTGTCGGATGCGCATATGGGGACGCAGTTCTATCTTGCAGGGACCGAAGGCCTGATCGGGCAGGCGGAACGGGACATCATGGCGACGGGCTTTCCCCATCACGATATCCAGAAGGAACATCGCGGATCAACGGTGCGCCGCGTGCAATGCGTGCATTGCAAGGGCATCACCGAAAACGTGGCAACCGATCCCTTTGTCTGCAGCCATTGCGGGTTGAGCCTGTTCGTGCGCGATCACTATTCGCGCCGGATCGCGGCCTTTCAGGGTGTGAACATTGATGCCGAAGACCCTGGCCAGGTCCCGCCCCCGGTGGTGAGGTTCACATGAGCGGCGGGGCCAAACTCAAGGTCCGCGTGGCCGAGGTTGTCAATGTCAACGACATGATCAAGCGGTTCCGCTTTGTCAGCCTTGACGGCAGCCCGATGCCCGCGTTTTCGGGTGGCGCGCATACTGTGGTCGAAATGGATGATGATGGCGTCCGCCGCCTGAACCCCTATTCGCTGATGTCGGATCCTGAGGATCGGTCTGCTTACGAAATCTCGGTCCGCCGCGATGATGCGGGGCGGGGCGGGTCGCTGTTCATGCACCGGCATGTCACGCCGGGCCTGCAGATGGAGATCAGCTATCCCGTCAATCTGTTCCCGCTGGACACCCGCGCACGCAAGCATCTGATGATCGCAGGCGGGATCGGGATCACGCCGTTTCTGGCGCAGATCGCCCAGCTGACGCATTTCGGTGGCAGGTTCGAGCTGCATTATGCGGCGCGGTCGCAGGCGCTGGGTGCCTATATGGATCGGCTGACAGCGGCGCATCCGGCGCAGGTGCATTGCTATTTCGACGATCAGGGGCAGGTGATCGACCTTGCCCGCGTGCTGTCGATGCAGCCCATCGGCACGCATCTTTACGTCTGCGGGCCAAAGGGGATGATCGCCTGGGTCCTGTCGACGGCCACTAGCCTCGGCTGGCCGGAAAAGGCGCTGCACCACGAAGAATTCCTGGCCCCGGGTACGGGCATGCCGTTTCAGGTGGACCTGGCGGCCACGGGAAAGACCATCACTGTCGGCACAAACCAGTCGCTGCTGGAGGCGATGGAGGCGGCCGGCGTGGATGCGCCCTATCTGTGTCGCGGGGGGGCCTGCGGGCAATGCGAGACGAACGTCATCGCCTGCGATGGGGCGATCCTGCACCGCGACCACTGGCTGACGGCGGACGAGCATGCCGCAGGCCGCAAGATCATGCCTTGCGTTTCACGTTTTGAGGGCAAGTCCCTGACCATCGACCGATAGGAGCGGACCATGAGCCTCGATTTCAACCTCGGCGCCTTTAACGATTACTTCCGCAATGAGACGTTTCGCGACGATTTCACCTATGCCAACTCGCCCGCAGGTATCCGTCGGTTTCCGTTCCCGTTTGACCGCGACGACTACATGTATTCGGTCAACATGGAGCCGCATGTGCCGGGGCGCAAAGGATCGGTCTTTGAACATGCGTTCGATGTGGATGAACACTACGTGTCGGAAATGATCGACCGGGCCAAGGTGCTGGCCTCTGATCCGCTGCGCTGCCAGTCCCTCCCGCATATGACGCTGGCGGGGTGGGACCTGCTGGAGTTGATCATGGAGGCCAAGGCGCGCGATTATCCGCAGTGGTTTACGCTGACCAAGGATGGCAACCGTTGGCATTGGATCAATCGGCCTTTGGGCATTGACCATCACTTTACCTTCCTTGATGACAGCACGCTGCCCTATGGCCCGTTCGAATACATCACGCGCCAGACCCAGGGGGATTTCACCCTGCAGGATGAACGCGACAATGATCTGTGGATGGATGCAGGCATGGTGACCAGCCAAGCCGACTGGTCATTGGATTTCGATATCGGGATGAGTTTCATGGAATGGCACGCCCCGGTGCCCTTGGCGCATGAAAAGGGCATCTTCGACCGCGCGCTGAAGTTCCTGCTGAAGCTGCAGCATGGCGCACCGGTGCGGCGGTTCAACTGGACCATGACGGTGAACCCGCTCTTGGACACGGCACCCGAGACTTACCCGGTCTGGGGGCCGACCAAAACCTCGCTGACGCCGGAAAACCTGGGGCAGAAACAGCATTTGCGGGTCGAGTTGCAGGCGCTGTTCCGGCTGCCACGGTCGAATGCGATCGCGTTTTCGATCCGCTGCTATCTGGGCCGTTTCGAAGAACTGGTCACGATCCCGAAATGGGGCCGCCGCCTGCACCGCGTGATCCGCGATATCAACCCGGATGTGGCGGCCTACAAAGGGTTTCTGCGCAACCGTGATGCCATGGTGGCCTGGCTTGCCGGATATGATGATGGCGCGCCAACATCCCCCGGTTTCTGGCCCGAGGATTGATCCGCAGATGACGGACGATGCCCCGCTGCGCCTTGGCTTCCTGATGTTTCCGGGCTTTCCGATGGCCTGCCTGACCTCTGCCATTGAGCCGCTGAGGGCGGCAAATGAAATCACAGGCCGCCGGGCCTTCGCATGGTGCCTTGTGGCCGAAAGCCCCGCGCCGGTGCGGTCATCGGCCGAAGTGCGGTTCGAGCCGGATGTGATGCTGGCGGACTGCGGTGACCTCGATCATCTTTATCTTCTGTCGCCCCCCACGGGCCAGTTTGCGGATGCGCGGTCCGGGTCGGCCCGGCTGCGCAGGCTGGACCGGACGGGCGTGGTGCTGGGCGCGTTTTCAGGTGGTATCTTTCCCCTGGCGCGGGCGGGGCTGATGGAGGGGCGGCACTGTTCGGTGCATTGGTGCTATGAAGCGGCCTTCAAGGCGGAGTTTCCCAGGGTCGAGGCCAGTGAGGCGGTGATCCTGCGCGAAAAGCGGCGGATCACGGCCTCGGGCGCCGGGGCGGTGTTCGACCTGATGCTGCGGCTGATCGAGGAACGCCTTGGTCGTCACTGCATGACCGAGGTCGCCTGCTGGTTTCAGCACCCGTTTGTCCGTGACGAAGATGCGCGCCAGAAGGTGCCCGTCGCACGCACCGCTACCACCGCTGACCGGCTGCCCACTGTAATCCGCGACGCGATCCGCCTGTTTGAAAGCCATATCGAAGACCCGCTGCGCATCCCCGATGTGGCCGCGGCTGTGGACATGTCGGGCCGCCATTTCGAGCGGTTGTTCAAACGGGAAACCGGGCAAAGCCCCTTGCGCTATTACCGTCACCTCAGGCTGTCAAAGGCGCGCCAGCGGGTGCTTTATTCCAACGATCCCTTGCGTGAGATCGCGGCATCGGTCGGGTACCTGACGCAGGCCCCGATGGCCCGGCAATACACGGAACTGTTCGGGGTCAGCCCAAAGCATGAAAGACGGCTCTTGTCGGGTTTGCCGGATGCGGCCGCACTGAAAACCCCGGCGGCGGAATAGGCGTCAGCCCTGCAGTGACAGGGCGGCAATCCCGCCGAACACCGTGATCACGCCCGCCCATTGCAGCGGGCGTAGCTTTTCGTTCAGGAAATAGGCGGCCAGAAGGATCGTGCCGACCCCGAACAGCGACGCGCTGACAGCCGCATATTCGGCCTGCGGCAAACCACCCGAGGCCGTGACCAGCGACAAAGCCACCGCATCCATCGCCCCCATCAGGGCGACGATCCGCCACTGCCCGTGCAGGGAGGATAGCGAAGACCGGGTCCAGACAAACAGCCCGCCCATGACAAGGACAGCCGTCAGCCGCGTGATCAGGATCGTGGGCAGTTCCGACGCCTGACGTGCCGCCTCCTGGCCGATGGCAAAGGTTCCGGCAAAGGCGCAGGCACTCAGAAACGACCAGCCCATGGCGGGCAGGTGCCACATGGGTGCGTGGCCCGCTGCGGCATCGTCACCCGCGGTCAGTGAAACCATGGCGATGCCTGCGACAACCGCGGCCACGGCCAGCCAGTCGGCAGGGGTTACAGCACGGCCTTGTGCCACGGCCAGCGCCAGCGAGATCATCGGATAGGCCCCGATGATGGGCGACACGATACGGGCCGGGGCCATGCTGAAGGCCCGGTAAAGGGTGCCGATGGCAACAGCAAAGGCGAGGCCTGCAGTACAGGATAACAGCACCGCCCGGATGGATAGCTCTGCCCATGTCCCAAGGATGAGGGCCGGTGCCAGCAATACCAGGCTGCCGCTGGCCAGGACCAGCAGGACCATCGGCACGATGGCAGCACCCTGCGACAGCTTGCGCGCCAGAAGGTCATGGACGGCCCAGATCAGGGCCGCCGTCAGACCCAGGCTCAGGGCCAGCATATCTGTCCGCCCCCCGCACGCGCCGCTTGTGCCAAATTTCTCTCCCCGCCATTCTTATGAATGAACAAGTTTTAACTTCATTAAAACAGCCTGCAAGGAAGCGCCATGCCCGACAGCCCTTATCTCCGCATGACCGCTCGGCGACGCCCTATCCCGACAGCGCGCGACCTGCAACGTCACCACAGGTTGGAACGGCAGACTGCGTCGGGTGCTGGGGCGTGGCTTTTCCAGATCGGGCCGGACGGTCACAGCTCGGCGTCGTGTTGCCCATCCTTGGCAAAACGATTGCGCTGGCGCGTATTGATATGGCGCAGGCCTATGTCGCGACGGCGCTGGGACTGGGCAAGCTCAACGGACAGCAGAAACGCCTGCCTTCGGTGAGCGTGCTCCCGTTACAGGACGATGCAAAAAAGATCTGACCGCAAAGCCAACACGGGAAGCAAGCCCACATGGGCAATAAGTCAAAGGATCGCGGCCAATACCGCAGCAAGGGCCGCAAGGTCGTAGGGATATGGCAGCCCGTGGGGCTGCATAACCGCCTCGTCACGCCGTCCCGCATTTTTACAAATTACTGTTTTTTGTCATATG
>JAAFHS010000072.1:0-2813 GCA_013298485.1 Rhodobacterales bacterium | reverse complement strand
AGCCCGAGGTCGCGCCGCCGCCTGTGAACCACGGTTCGAAGGATCCAGGACTTCGCTCCACCGGTTCCAACCTTCAGATAGAGCCCCCCACCGTCGCCGAATAATCCGGGCTTGCGGAGGTTTTTTACCTTCTTTGTGGTCAGCTTCGGCATGCTTTCTTCCCAACATCCTTCCCAACACTCATCTTGAGAAAGAGCGGAACATATTGCAAGAGCTTGGAATGGGTGAATGACTTATATCAAATATTTTCAGAGTCTTATGGTATGCCATGAGACATTGTGAGACAAGCCAGCGGTAGACCTCGGCTCCACCATCACGCCCCCAGAAACACCCTGACCGTCTCTTCAAACGCGCGGGGACTGTCCGCGTGCAGCCAGTGGCCTGCCTCGGGCAGTTTGGCAAAGCGTGCCTTGGGGAACAGGGCGCGGATCACCGGGCGGTGGTCGGGCGTGACGTAATCCGACCGGCCCCCTGTCAGGAACAGGGTCGGGTGGTCGAATTGGCCCGTGACATCGGGCCAGCCCACGATCAGCGGCATCTGGTCCCCCAGCACGGGCAGGTTCAGCCGCCAGCGCGGTGGCGTGGACTTCAGATCCAGTGACTGCAGAAAAAACGCGCGCAGGCCAGGGTCGGGGACAACTGCTGCCAGCCGGCGGTCCGCTTCGGCCCGCGTGGACAGGTTGTCCAGCGACAGGGCCTGCATCGCCCTCACATGTCCGGTGTTGTCGTGCGCATAGGCCAAAGGGGCGATATCGGCCACAATCAGGCGGCGGATCAGGTGGGCTCGCGTCAGCGCCAGCACCATCGCGGCCTTGCCTCCCATGGAATGCCCCATCACATCCATGGGCGCGCCATTGGCCAGGATCACCTCGGCCAGATCGGCGGCCATCGCGACATAGCTGTGATCGGGGTCCCGGCGGCTTTCCCCGTGATTGCGCAGATCAACCGTGATGACGGCGCGGGTGTCGGCCAGATGCTGCGCCACGATGCGCCAGTTGCGGGCCGACCCGAACAGGCCGTGCACGATCAGCAGTGGTGGCTGTCCATCGGGGCTGGTTGCAGGAAAATGCGTGGTGTTCAGCATGGTTGCAGCGTAATCGAACAGGATGACAGGGACCAGCCGTATTGCTATCTGTTGCAACATGTCCGCAGATGCGGCGCGAGGTACGGCATGAGTGCCATCACGATACAGCAGATGGCCGACCGTGTGGCGGCCCTGATCGAGGACCGCTTGCAGGTGCAGGGCGCGGATCTTGGCGCAAAGCTGAAAAAGACCCGTCATCTGTTGCCCGTCCGGGTGCGGCAGGCGGCCGAGCGGCTGGCGGCGGCAGGGGCCGCGTCGCACAATCCCAAACTGCTGGCCCGGATCGATGAAGGGGCTGTCGCGGTTGATTTCGATATCTGCGTGCGCCATCTGACGGCCATCGCGCCCGGCACCGGGTTTCTGCGCGGCCTGGTGCGGGTGGCACTGTCTGTGGGGCTTGGGCTGCTGGTTCTGGCGCTGCTCTTTCTGGTCTTTCGGGGCTGGCAGGGCGGGGCCTGACTTTTCAGTGGCGCGAAGCTTTGCTATGCCCGCTTGAACGCAGTTCAGACAGGGCCATCCTTGATGGAAGAATTGACAAAGACGGAACAGCGGCACGCAGACCTGCGGCAGCGGCTGATCACGATTGCGGCGGCCCAGATCGCCACTGATGGGGCGGCCTCGCTGAAGGCGCGTGATCTTGCGGCGCGGGCGGGCTGTGCGGTGGGTGCCATCTACAACGTGTTTGATGACATGACGGCCCTTGTCATGCAGGTGAACCTGCACAGCTTCGTGGCGCTGCAGAAGGTGGCAGAGGCGGCGATCCGCGATGCGGCCGATCTTGGCCCGCGCGAACAGCTGGTCCGTCTGGGGCAGGCCTATCTTGGTTTTGCCACAGCACAGTATCACACATGGCGCGCGCTGTTCGAGGTGAACGCGGATCTGGCCGTCATTCCGGACTGGTATCAGCAGGCGCTGGATGCCCTGTTCGCCAGCATCGCCCCGCCTGTCCGCGCCCTGTTTCCATCGCTGCCGCCCGCCGATCTTGCCCTGATGGTCGAGGCGCTGTTTTCATCGGTGCACGGGATTGTCCTGCTTGGCCTGCAGAACCCGACTGCCCCGGCACCCACGGAAAAGATCACACGCAAGATCAAGATGGTTCTGGGGCGGATCGAAGAATGACTGATTTCTGAACATTGTTCAAATAGTTCTTGAACGGTGTTCAAATTATGCTATCGTGATTCTGTGAACACAGTTCAGGATCAGATCATGTCAATGCTTGCAACCCTCAAAGCCGTTTTCCGCAAAGCCCCGTCGCACCAGGCTGCAGCCAGCCGCGTGGCTGCGCCCGTCACCTCCCAGGGTGCCAAGGCGCAGCTTGCGCGCCTGCTGCGGGATGAACAGGCGGCGCTGCGCCAGATCGAGGCGCTGCTGATCCGCCGGTCGGACCTTGCCGCAGATGCCAGTGCGGCGCATCTGGCCGGACGCAAGGCCGGGGGGACGTTGATGGTGATCACCGTGATTGACGATCAGCTTGCCCTGCAGCGCGATACGCTGGCACAGCTGGAGGCGCGCATCGCGCGCCTGCACCTGCGGGGCAGCGGGCCGCCCTGCAAGATTATTGATCTGATGCAGGCGGCATCCCTGTTGCGCGCCGTGCCGCAGTGATCCCCGCGGGATAAAGCGCTGATCGCACGACGATGTTCATGGTGACAAACGCCACATAGAGCAGCAGATACCACGAGCCGATCTTGGCAAAGCTGACAAGATGGCCCGTCGCCTGCCCGGCATA
>JAAFHS010000071.1 GCA_013298485.1 Rhodobacterales bacterium | reverse complement strand
GGCGCTGATCGGTGCGGACGGGACGGTGGAGCAGTATTATGACAAATGGCATCTCGTGCCCTTTGGCGAATACATGCCGCTGGGCGATCTGGCCTATGACTGGTTCGGGCTGCAGTCCTTTGCCAGCCAGCGCGGTGCCAGCTATACGGCGGGAACGGGCGCGCAGGTGATGGACCTTGGGCCGCAGCTTGGCACGATCCTGCCCCTGATCTGCTATGAGGCGGTCTTTCCCCAGGATGTGAATGCGGCACCCGATGGGGCGGACTGGATTTTGCAGATCACCAATGACGCCTGGTTCGGCACCCTGACGGGCCCCTGGCAGCATGCGGCCCAGGCCCGGTTCCGCGCCATTGAACAGGGCCTGCCCCTGGTGCGTGTGGCCAATACCGGGATTACGGCGGTCTATGATGCGCAGGGCCGCATGGTGCAATCCCTGCCCTTCGGGGTGGCGGGTGCGCTGGATGTGGCGCAGATTCCGGGCGCTTTGCCGCCCCCGCCCTATGCGCGTTATGGCGAGATACCGGTACTCCTGTTGCTGGTGGGACTCGGCGCTGGCCTGATTGCGGCCCAGCGGCGCAAGGTTGCTTGACGAAGCCCCCCCACGCGGATAGGCAACCCCATTCACCGCGCACAACGGCTTCCTGGCGTGCAATGCGGCTCACCCTAACGGAGCACTTCCCATGTCCCGCACTGACTACGTCTTCACGTCGGAATCCGTCTCTGAAGGCCACCCCGACAAGGTCTGCGACCGTATTTCGGACGCCGTCCTCGATGCCTTCCTGACCGCCGAACCCAATGCCCGCGTCGCCTGCGAAACCTTTGCCACCACCAGCCGCGTCGTGGTGGGGGGTGAGGTCGGCCTGTCCGACAAGGACGCGACAAAGGCCATGATGGGGCGCATCGACGCCATCGTGCGCGACTGCGTGCGCGACATCGGCTATGAACAGAAGAAATTCCACTGGGAAACGCTGAAAGTGCACAACTATCTGCACGGCCAGTCCGCCCATATCGCCCAAGGCGTGGACAAGGACGGGGCAGGTGATCAGGGCATCATGTTCGGCTATGCCACGCTTGAGACGCCGGAATACATGCCGGCCCCCATCCAGTATGCCCATGCCATCCTGCGCCGCCTGACGGAAGTGCGCAAATCGGGGGCGGAGCCGACATTGCGCCCGGATGCAAAAAGCCAGCTGTCCCTGCGTTATGCGAACGGCAAGCCGGTGGAAGTGACATCAATCGTGCTGTCGACCCAGCATGAAAGCAAAAAACAGAAATCGAAACACATCCGCGAGATTGTGGAGCCCTATATCCGTGAAGTGCTGCCCGAAAGCTGGATCACCAAAAAGACCGAATGGCACGTGAACCCCACTGGGACGTTCGTCATCGGGGGCCCGGATGGGGATGCAGGCCTGACGGGCCGCAAGATCATCGTCGATACCTATGGCGGTGCTGCCCCCCACGGCGGTGGCGCGTTTTCGGGCAAGGACCCGACCAAGGTCGACCGTTCCGCAGCCTATGCCGCGCGCTATCTGGCCAAGAACGTGGTGGCCGCAGGCCTGGCCGAACGCTGTACGCTGCAAGTGTCCTATGCCATCGGCGTGGCTAAACCCTTGTCGATCTATGTGAATACCCATGGCACCGGCACGGTGGACGAGGGGCTGATCGAGCGTGCCGTGGCGCAATGCATGGACCTGACGCCGCGCGGCATCCGCGAACATCTGGGGCTGAACCGCCCGATCTATGCCCGCACATCGGCCTACGGCCACTTCGGCCGCGCGCCCGAGGTGGATGGCGGCTTCAGTTGGGAAAAGACCGATCTGGTGGATGCGCTGAAAAAGGCGGTGTAGTCATTGCTGCCGATCATCTGGAAGGGCAGCATCGTTGATCTTGAGGTGGACGCTATCGTGAATGCCGCCAACCCAAGTCTACTGGGCGGGGGTGGCGTCGATGGCGTAATTCACCGGGCGGCGGGGCCTGGATTGCAAGAGGAATGCCGGGGCCTGGCAGGATGTCGTCCCGGAGAAGCGCGGATCACCGGCGGTCACAACCTCAAGGCACGATATGTTATTCATACTGTAGGTCCTATCTGGCGTGGTGGTGAAGCTGGTGAAGATGATCTTCTTGCAGCTTGCTACCGGAACGCCCTCATCCTTGCCCGGCGGGCAGAATGCAGATCGGTGGCATTTCCCGCCATCTCAACAGGTGTCTATGGTTATCCGAAGAATCGCGCAGCCCGAATTGCGGTAGACACGATTGTCTCCGCGACAGGTGCCGACCCTGATCCGCCGAAGGTGTTCCTTTGCGCGTTCCCAACGAGCGATGCACGCTTTATCGAACGTGCGCTTGAGGTGCACCGATAACCGCATCAGTAAGTGTTCGGACCACCGGCGATTTTGGCTACTAGCCTAGGCGGACGGGGGGTTCTTGTGGGAAAGACCGATCTGGTCACAGCTCTGAAGAAGGCGGTCTGATTGCTGTCGTTGCACCAAAAAGGCCGCAGGTCACCCTGCGGCCCTTTTCGTAGCCAGGATCGAAAATGGCGCAAACGATCCCGCTGACAGCATGTGCACAATCCGGTCTTTGACTGGATGCAGCACCACAAGGCTGATATCGGTCAGGTCTATGTCGTGACACGCGCGCTGATAATCCGCGCGCCCTTCGATATCGGTCAGCACCACCTTGCCCCCGGGTTTCAGGACGCGCTCCATTTCGGACAGGGCCTGATGGCGGTCAGCAAGGTTGGCCAGATTGTGCACGGCCCAGCCCGATACAATGACATCGAAACTGTCATCTGCGAATGGCAAGACACGCATATCCGCCGTCAGCGCCGTGACCCGGTCCGCCATGCCAAGCGCGCGGGCATTTGCAAGCAGCGCCGCCGCACTGTTACCCGACTGATCCTTGGCCAGCCACAAATCCACGCCCGTCGCATGGCCACGCGGCGCGTGTTGCAAGGCCCCCAGCATCATCAGCCCCCGCCCGCAGCCGATATCCAGAATTACCGCGTCATCCGGCCAGTCCAACAGGCCCAGAACAGCGTCGCGATCTCGTATCTTGCCGATCCGGCTTTCATAGATCATCAGGCCCGCCATGCCGAAAAGATAAAGGGTGGCGACAGCGCACAGAACCGCAAGCGCCGTCAAAAACCAGCCCAGGTCACCCAGCAACGGCAGCATACAGAACGCTGCCGCAGCAACTGCGCCGCCGATTGAAAAGGCACGCAGCAGTCCCGGCGCGTCTTGCCCAAAGTTGATCGTCATTCTTGCCACCCCTGTTCGAACATGCGTCAACCTGATGCAATTGGTGGAACAGTCAACGCACTGCCGGATGTCGCCATCGCTGATACGCAGAACCAGAATCCGCGCACGGGGCCCACAACGGTGATTGCCACAAGGCCGGAACATGGCTACACTTTCATCAAGATATTTGAATCTTCCCTTGTTCGCGTTCATTCGGACAGCACTTTAATTCATCGTCCAGTGACCGCCCATTTTGAACGGCGCAGACATGACTTTCCGTTATGACAGTTTTCCGGCAACCGCGCGTCTTGCCCGGTGCATACCCATCCATTCCCGTATGATCGCGAGGGCATCATGACCCCGGTCGAAGAGTTTGATCATTGGACGAATACTGGCGGCAAGGCCGATATGGCGCGCAAGGCTGCATCTGACGCTCCGCCTGCGCTGCTGATCCAGACGATTGATGATGTGGAACCCTTGGGCGATCAGCTTGGCATCATGGCCAAGCAGAACGTGCCCGATGCCTTGATGGATGTGCTGTTCGGCCAGCCTGATGCGACACCTGCCGAAATCGCCGCCGGGGGCGATGCCGCAGCTGTGCCACCCCTGCAGACCTATGCCATTCTGGATGCCGCCAAGATCAAGGGTCTGGCCGAGACGATCACTGGCTGGGGTCTTGAAAACCGCTGCCTCTATCAGGGGCAGGCGTTTGACCGGCTGGCTGATGTCGCGCCCTGGATCGTGCGCCTGACGCCCGACAGCAGCTTTACCCGGCACCTGTTCACGCAAGGCGAGGCCCGCTGGCACCTGTGGGACAAGGAGGCGGGCATCTATCTGCGCTCGCGCGGCACGATTGATCAGCTGTGGAAGCATTTCCGCCGCTTCACCATCCTGCGTAACGATGCGGGGGATAACCGCTATTTCCGGTTTTACGACCCGCGCGCGGCGGCGATGTATTTCGGCGGGCTGACTGACTGGCCCGAACGGGTCGCGCAGTTTTTCCAGCCCCATACCGATTTCGCCGTGCAGGCGATCATTGCAGTACCGTCGGATACGCCCGCCACAGTGTTCGTGCCCGCGCCCGATGCGAAAAACCCTGGCACGCTGCCCGCCTTCACGCAGCTGACCGCACGTGATGCCAAGATCATCGCAGATGGGACGATCCGGCGCTTCCGCAGTGAGTTGAAGGCCTGGCTCTTGCGCTATGACAAACCGCGCTTTGGCCCGTTTGAACCCGAACAACTGGATGCGATCATCGATCACGCCATCCGCGAGGGCGAGGCGCTGGGCCTGACCTTCAAAGAGGAAATCACCTATCTGCTTTACATCATGTGCCATTTCGGCGGCTGGTTTCACCGCTCCAACCGCTTTCCCGAACTTGTGCGCATCTTCAAGCATGAAGGGCAGGACCGGATGTCCTTCCTCGCCCGTGCCTTCCCCGAAGAATATGCGCGCCACTATGGCAACGGCATCACCGTATTTGCCCTGTGGAAAAGCCTGATGGCGGAGCTTGAGGCCGATCTGGCCGCGCAAGGCGGCGCGCGGGCCCTGACCAAGGTCAAGACGGGCGCACTGCTGAACCGCGCCTCGCAGCATCTGAGCGATGATGACCGCACGCGGCTGGGCGTGTTCCTGAAACAGACGGCATCAGAACATATCGCCGCAGGTATTGCGACCGAAGCGGGCCAGTGCATGGCGCAGATCCTGTCATTCGTGATCGGCTACCGCTTTGCCGCCGATCCGCTGTTCCCCTGGGCCATCGCCGCGATGAAGGAGGCGGCCACCCCCGACGATGCGATGGCCGAGATCGGCGCCTATGCGATCAAACGCGCCCAGCGCATCAAGGTGCCGACAGGGGCGGAGGGCTAGGTCATGTGCCCTGATCCGCCCAAAAAGCCATCGGGAACGCTGCCCGGTGGCGTGCCCACAGGCCCCGTCGATGGCGGTGGTCTGTGCTGCGCCTGCCCGGCCAATGGGGATGTGAACACGAACGGCTACGGCACCTATGTCTCCACGGATTATTCCGCGACCCATGCCCGCACCAACAAATGCAAGATCGCCATCGTGCGCACCGAAGAGGGTGGCACGGTCACGGTGACAAAATCCTTCACCCTGAGCTACACACGCGGGGCGACCGAGGCCGCACATAAGGCAACCGTTTCGGGAGCAATCGCGGGCGCAATGTCGGGCTGGCAGGCCGGGGCTGTGCCTTACCGCATTCTGATTGAACAGCCGGGCTGCAAGCCGCAAAAGCTGAAAATACAATATGCCTCTGCCATTGCCGCTGCGGGTGGCGATGTGAATGTGGCCGTCGACAACCGCCCGGCCGAGGTTCCCGCATTGCGGTCCGGCGTGACAGGCGGCACGGAAATGGAATTCTTCATCAACGGTGGCGGTGATGTCACCTGGACCATGACGCATGAAACCGGGCATACCTTTGGTCTTCTCGACGAATACACCTACAACCGCCCGACGAATGTCGGACCAAAGGCGACCTACAAGGGGGCGGATGACCCGACTAAGGTGGTGACGCTGCCTGCGACCGGGGGCGTGGCACCTGCAGCAGGCCCATTTGCCTTTGCCAATTCCACGATCATGGGCATCAACGGGAATAATGTCTTTCCCGATTATCTGTTCTACTGGATTGCCATCGAAGTGAAGAAAATCTTGCAAGCAGCAGGGGTAACAGCCGTTGTCAAAGTGGTTACGGCGTAAGGCTGAAGGGGTTGTCGTCGCGGCCCTGCTGGTGGCAGGCTGTGTATCAACAGGGAATGCGGACATGTTCAAGGATTGCACGATGACGACCGAAACTCTCGCTACGGCGAACGGGCCCGGTTATCGGCTGACCGTTGAGGGCACACCCACCCTGTGCGTTGATCCCGAAGGGACAACGTCCGAAACCGCCCATGCCGCGACCCTGGTCATCACCAATACGGGGCCGCAGCCCGTCGTGATCGAACACCGGGCGGGCCAGGTTGCGGGCTTTTCCTTCCGCGCCGACAGCATCGCCGATGCGCGCGATCCGCGTGTGACGACAGAATTCGACCCCGGCCCTATCAATCCGGACATGGTGGAAAACGCCAGTACCACAATTCCGGCAGGCGGCGAATACCGCTTTCGCGGCGATCCGCGCTACATGATCCAGGTCAGCAACCTTGTCAGCCGCGGCACCATGATCGACGGCAGCCCCGCCCTGCCCGAAGAACGCTTTGACCGCACGTTCCGCATTTCCTTCTATGCCTTTTTTACCCTGACCCGCGACGGTGCAAAAACCGAAGTGTCCGAAACCCTGCCCGCCATGCTGCGTGTCATTGTCCGCGATGTGGCCAACGAATGACCAATTGATTCCATCAACCCCGATCCCTTTGAAACGGTGACCTGATCCATGTGTGGCGATCCCCCCAAACCCCCATCGGGCACCCTGCCCGGCAAACCCCCCTCCGGCGGCACGGGCGGCGAAGGCCCTTGCTGCGCCTGCCCTGCAAAGGGCGATGTGTCGACCAACGGGTTCAGCAATTACTTCACCACGACCTATTCCCATTCCAACAGCCTGACCAACAAATGCAAACTCGACATCATCCGCACCGAAGAGGGTGGCACGGTGACCATCACCAAGACCTTCGCGCTCGCCTATACCGCAGGCGCGACTGAGGCTGCGAACAAGGCGACCGTCACCGGGGCCATTTCGGGTGCCATGGGCACCTGGCAGTCCGAGGCGGCCCCCTACCGGATCATCGTGGAACAGCCGGGCTGCAAGCAGCAGAAGCTGAAGATCCAGTTCACCTCGACCATCGTGGCCTCGGGTGGCGATGTCGCAGTCAGCGTCGATGGCACGCCCGCGCCCCCCGCCCCGGCCCCCGGCCTGCGGTCCTTTGTGCAGGGCGGCACCGCGATGACCTTCTACATCAACGGGGTCGGCGAAATCGCCTGGACCATGGTGCATGAAATCGGCCACACCTTCGGGCTGCCCGATGAATATATCTACAACCATCCGTCGGCCACAGCGCCATCTGTCACCTACAAGGGCGCGTCCGACCCCGACAAGACCGTGACCCTTGTCACCTCTGCGATCCCCGCCGACAGTGCCACCACTTTCGGTTTTGACCATGACTGCGTGATGGGCCGCAACGGCAACACGGTCTATCCCGATTACCTCTATTACTGGGTGGCGATCGAGGTGAAAAAGGTGCTGAAAGACGCAGGTGTTTCGGCCACCGTCAAAGTGGGCACGGCCTAACATGGGAAACGTGACGATGTTCAAAGACTGCAAGATGACGACGGAAACCCTGATCGAGGCGGCAGGGCAGGGTTACCGCATCGCTGTCATCGCCTCGCCCGTGCTGTGCGTGGAGCCTTCGCTGGCGCAGAACCTGTGGCCCTATGCGGCGGTGCTGGAGGTGACGAATACATCGGGCCAGGCCATCGGCATCGAACACAAGGACGGCTCGGTCATTGGCTTTGCCTTCCGCGCCGACCGTGTGGCCGATGCCCGCGATCCGCGTGAAGGGCTGGAGTATGAAACCGGCCCCCTCAGCGCCGCGGATGCGCGGGTGACGAAAACCGAAATCGCGCCGGGGGCCGCCTACCGCATCGGTGGTGATCCCCGCTATATCCTGCGCCCGATCGAACTGGCCAAGAAAGGTGAGCGCGTGGATGGCAGCCGGGCCGAAGATGACGAACGTTTCGACCGCAGCTTTCGCGTGGAATTCGTGGCTGACTTCATCCTGACCATCGCGGGCGCAAAGGTGCAGGTCCACGAAGACCTGCCCGCGATCCTGCGCATTGTGGTGCGTGACGAGGCGCAGGAGTAGATGGGCATCGGATCACCGCCCGAGGGTGGTTTTGCGCCCTGCTGCGTCGAGATCATGGTCACCGACTTTGACCGCTCCTGCAGCTTCTGGACGGGCGTGCTGCAGTTCGATGTGGCCTACCTGCGCCCGGCGCAGAAATTCGCCTATCTGCACCGGGCGGACGGCGCGCAGATGATGCTCTATCAGCGCGATGGCGATTGGGAGACGGGGCCGCTGGAGGTGCCGTTCGGCCGTGGGGCCGTGATCCAGGTGGCGGTGTCGGATGTGGATGCCCTTGCGGGCCATGTCACGGCGCAAGGCGTGCCGTTCTACGTCCCCTTGCGCGAGAAATGGCGTGACTGGGGTGACCGCATGGGTGGGCAGCGCGAGTTCCTGGTGCAGGACCCGGATGGCTATCTGGTGATGGTGTTCCAGCGCATCGGGACAAGGCCGATGGGGGTGGCGTGAGGGGCGGGGACCGGGGGAAAAGAGGTGGCGGGAAGGGAAAATTGACGGCTGTCAATTTTTGATATTAATTATATATAACAGGATGTTAGTGTTTCAAAACAGGCCAAATTTAATGTTTTGGTAACCTTTTGTGATTGAGGTGGGGACGGTGCTTGGGAAGGTCGGTTTGAGCCCTGAGCCGCCTTACCAACAATCCCCCTTGGCCCGGAGTCAAGGGCTTTAGCCCGCCGGGCCGCGCCCGACCTCCCGCACGGGAGGGCGCATCTGCGGCGTCAGTGCGCAGAACATCTGCGGGAGGGGCTGAGC
>JAAFHS010000070.1 GCA_013298485.1 Rhodobacterales bacterium | reverse complement strand
CCGCAGCCCCGCCGGTGCCGCCACCCACCAGCCCGCGCAGCACCTCGGCCAGCGAGGTCGCATCGGCAAAGCGCAACGCATAGACGCGCGTCACCGGCACCGTCGACGGGATCGCGCGGCCCGGCACATCAAGATCAGCCACAATCCCCAGCACCATGTCATACGTCGCCTGATCCGCGCTCAGCAGCAGCAGGTTTGATCGCGCATCCACCGTGACGCGCGGCGCGATGTTCCCGATCGCGGGATTGGCCCCCAGAATGCCCTGTACCGCCGCCCCCACCTCTGCCGCATCGGCGTTCTGGATGCGGATCGTGAACACCTCTTGCCCGTTATCCGCATCCAGCGCCCGCGCGATGCTTTCGATCCGGCGCACGTTTTCCGCCGTGTCGGTGATCACCAGCGTGTTGGTATCCACCACCGCCTCGATATAGCCGAAACTCGCCACCAGCGGGCGCAGAGCCCCCACCGCTGTCGTCGCCGGGAAATTGCGCAGCGGCACCAGCCGCGTGATCACGTCCAACCGGCCCGGCTGATCCGTGCTTTCAATCACACCGCCGCCTTCGCGGATCACCTGCTGCGGCACGATGCGCCACAGATTGCCCGACGGCAGGGCCGCATAACCCTGCACTGCCAGCACAGATTGGAACAATTCCCACACCCCGTCCTTGTCCAGCGCCTCGGTCGAGATCACGGTGACGATGCCCTGCACATTCGGATCAAGGATCAGGGTGCGATCCGTGATTTCGGCCACCTGTTCGGCCAGCGTGCGGATATCCGCATCGCGCAGGTTGATCACAAACGTCTCACCCTCGGCCGGGGTGATCTGCGCCTGCGCAGACGCTGCGGGCAGACACAGCGCCAGGATCAGAAAAAGGGCACGAAGGACGATCATTACGGGTCTGCCTACCTGAGGGGGAATGTCATGGTGATGATCTGGCCTGCGCGCTCCACCTCGACCGTCGCACGTCCGCTGGCGGCGATCTCATCAAAATAGATCTGGTCCTGCGCCACATCGCCCACGGCTTTGCCGTTCACCCGTGTGACCAGATCGCCGGGCTGAAAGCCTGCGCGCCGCACATCGGGATCGGCCGAATCGGCAATCAGGTACCCCGCAGGTGTTGCCTGCAGCCCCAACCGGTCCATCACGCTTTGCGGGTTTGCAATGATTTCCTGGCGGTAATAGGCGATTACCGCGTCCGGATTGGTCGGGTCCGGCGGGCCTGCAGTTGCAATCGGTACCATGACGGTCGGCTGCAGCGTGAAATCACTGGCCCCGCGCGCAAAAAACAGTGCCTCGGGGGCACCATTCACCATCAGGACCACGTGGTCGGCATGCACCTCGGCCAGGGTCACGGTCGCCGTGATGGCCCCGCCCACGGCATAGCTCGACACCGGCAGATCGCCCCCTGCAATGATAGCGCGCGATGCGGATGCGGGTGTGGCGATCGTCAGACCCAGCAGCGTCAGGCCCAGTTGCGTGGCAGGCACCTCGGCCGGGGCTGGCGGCGCCTCGGGCGGGGCGGCGCTGCCGAAGGGCGCAAAGGCAAGGATCGGGGTGACATCGGCGGGCGGTGCCGCCACGGCCTGCGCGGTTGCCGCCTGCGCGGTCAGGGCGGGGGCGCCCCCCTCAACCTCGCCCATCACGTGCCACGCGACCGGGGCTGTCGCCACCCCAAGGCTGATGGCGGCAATGGCCGCGATGGCCCAGAACCATCCGGTCATCATGGCAGTGGCCCCGCCACATCCGACAGCACGAAACCCGTCAGGCGGGCATAGCGCCGCCCGTCGGCTACATCGGTCGCACTGATCACCAGCTTCTGGATATCGGGGTCACTTGTGGGTTCAGCCGCCACCGAGAGCGCGAATTGAAACCCCAGCATCGGTGCGGGCATATCGGTTGGCTGCAGGCCCAGGGCCATCTCGGCCAGATGGTTTTCCGCGACCCAGCCTGCCGCCGCGCGCGCCTCAAGCCCCGCGATGCGGGCGATATGCGCCTGTGTCGCGGCCAGCAATGCGACCGCCGACATCGCAAGGACGGCCAGCGCCACAAGCGTCTCAATCAGGGTGAACCCTGCATCATGCGTGCGGCCCCCGGTCACGGGGCATCCCCCGGTGCCACAGACGCCGACAGGCCGTCAAACGACACGCGCCAGAGGGCCGCATCACCCTGCAGCACAAAATCCACTGCAGGGTTCGTCGCCTCGGCAGACAGCGCCAGACCTGCATCCGTGCCATCAGCACGGGCAAGGGTGATCCCATCGGCCAGCAGGTGACGGTCCGCGTCGCCGATCCGGTAGCCTTGCGCATCCCAGATAACCGCCCGCGACGCCCCCGAAATCAGCGCATCATCCACGGCAAGGCCGATCGCCGTGGCCAGACGCCGCGCCTCCTGTTCGGCGGCATCATTGCGCCCCAGTGCGCCCAGGCCCAGCGTGGCCGCCCCCGTGGCAACCCCGATCACGACCAGCACGATCATCATTTCAATCAGCGTCACGCCAGCCTGACCTGCACGCCGCACCCGAGGGAGGCGGGTCTTTTTCATCCACCCGCCCCGTTGGCAGCCAGCCCCGCGCCATGACGCAGATCGGCATTCACCCCGTCGCCCCCCGGCTGCCCGTCGGCCCCCAGCGACATCAGCTCATACGCGCCATTCTCGCCTGTCAGGGTATAGACGTAAGGGTTCCCCCAGGGATCGGTCGGCACCTGCGGCAGATACCCGCCCGCAACCCAGTTAGGCGGCAAGGGCGGTTCCGACGGCATCTGGCTGAGCGCGCTCAGGCCCTGGGTCACGGTGGGATAGCTGCGATTGTCCAGCCGGTACATCTCAAGACTGGCCGAGATCGTGCGCAGATCGGCATTGGCGACGGCCACGCGCGCCTCATCCGGGCGACCGATGACGTTTGGCACGACCAAAGCGGCGACGATCCCGATGATGACAAGGACGATCATCATCTCGATCAGGGTCACACCGCTTTGCCCGTTGCGGCGCGCCTGTTGAAGGGCGGCTTTGCGGTTGTGATGCGGCATAAACGGCATGGCGAGAAACCTCATGTACCTCGGGCGGCGATAATTTGAATACGTTGTGAAACTTCCGAAGTTTCACCGCGTACCTGAAATGAAGCAAAAAACTTTCGCAGCGCCGCAAACAGGGGGGGTCATCAGCGGGATGGAGGCAGATCGTGAACGGATCCCGGCGGTGGCGGCCCATCCGCCAGCGCCCTCCGGTGTGACCTATCTGCCGGGCGAAGGCGTGCTGCTGCTGGCCGTCGCCATGCCGGATATGTCGCATGCCCAGCGCCGCGCCGCCGTCGGCTTTGCCGTCGAAGACCGGATTGCCCGGCCGCTTGACGATGTGCATGTGATCCTTGGCCCTGCGCTGGCGGATACCGGGGATGGCAGGCATTGGCTGGTCGCGGTCATCGCGCGGGATGTGCTGGAGGCGATACCACCGCAGCGCCGGATGCGGCTGATTCCCGATGTGCTGGCCCTGCCCGTACCCGACGCAGGCCAATGGTCGGTCTGGGCGGCAGAGACGCGCGTCCTGGTGCGCACGCCGGACGGGGCGGGGTTTGCCACGGCGGCAGCAGCACTGCCCTATTATCATCTTGCCGCCGGTCGCCCGGGCATCGTTCTGTATGGCGGGGTGCTTGATGCGCAATTCCCGGTCTTGCGTCCTGCCGCCTTGCCGACGCGGCCTGATCCGGCGCTGGACCGCTTTGATCTAAACAGTGCCCGCGCCACCAGCCGCAGCCTGGCTCTGCCCCGCGCCTGGCGGCAGATCGCGGCCCTGCTGCTGGTTGCGGGCCTTGGTCATATGGGCCTGCTGGCCGCCGATACATGGGCTTTGGGCCGAATCAGAGACACATCCGAGGTCGGCCTGCGCGATGCCTTGGGCGCCATTGGTGTTGCCGCAGGTGATGATCTGGATACCGCAATTGCAACGGCCCTGGCACAAACCAACGGGCAGAACGGCCCCCGCCTGATCCCGCTGATGACCCGTGTTTTCGCGGCCCTGAGCCCCTACACCGGGCGCGTGACCACCAGCGATCTGCGCTATGCGGGCGATCAGAACAGCCTGACGATCACCCTGCAGGCCCCCGACATCACCACCCTGCAGGATGTCGAAACCGCCCTGACCGATGCAGGCTTTCGCGTCACTGTCGGGGCCGCCACCACGGGTGACGGCCTCGCAGAACAGCAGCTGACGCTGCAGGGGGCGGGCACATGACCGCGTTCTGGGCCGCACGCACGGGACGGGAGCGGGTCTTGCTGGCCTGTCTGGCCATCGTGTGCATCGCTTATGCGCTGATGGTGGCGGTCTGGCAGCCCCTGCAACGCCACCGCGATACGCTGACCAGCGACATTGCCCGCTATACCCGCACCGCAGCGGCCCTGTCGGATGCCACGGCACAGGGTGCGGTCTTTGCCACGCCCGCCGCAGACACCCCCCTGCCCGCGATCATCACCGACACCGCCGCCACCTATCAGCTGACCATCCGCCGTCTGCAGCCAACGCCCAACGCGGCAGAGGTCACGCTGGAGGATGCCGCCTTTGACGCCGTCCTTTTGTGGGTGGAGGCGTTGGAGCGGGATCAGGGATTGCGCATCGTCTCCCTGACCATGACGCGCCGCCCCGAACCCGGCCTTGTCGCCACAACCCTGACCGTCGGAAGATAGAACCATGGCCGCAACCCTGCCTTACAGCTTTGCCCGCCAGCATGGTATCGTGCTGGAACAGCGCGATCAGAGCCTGATCTGCGGTTTTCGTGACGGCGTCAGCGTCGCGGCCATGGCCGAAGTCGCCCGCATCGCAGGTGCGCCATTGCAGTTCGAACCGCTGGCCGCCGATGCGTTCGAGACGCGCCTTGCGACCGCCTACCGCGACAATGCGTCCGATGCGTCCGATGCGGCGGGCGCGGATGGCGATCTGGCCAGCCTTGCCGACAGCACGGCCATCGTCGATGATCTGCTGGACCAATCCGAAGACGCGCCCGTAGTGCGCCTGATCAATGCCCTGCTGTCCGAGGCGATCAAGGAAAACGCCTCCGATATCCATATCGAAACGCAGGAACGCCGCCTGATCGTGCGGTTCCGCATCGATGGCATCCTGCGCGCCGTGGTGGAACCCAAACGCGCCCTGGCCCCGCTGCTGGTCAGCCGGATCAAGGTGATGGCAAAGCTCGATATCGCCGAAAAGCGCCTGCCGCAGGATGGCCGGGTCAGTCTGCGCGTCGGCGGGCATGAGGTAGATGTGCGCGTCTCCACCATCCCCTCGCAATACGGCGAACGCGTGGTGATGCGCCTGCTGGACCGCGATGCCACGCGTCTGGGCCTTGACAGGCTCGGCATGGCGCCGCGCGATGCGGCGCTGTTCGCGCGTATGCTGGCGCGGCCCGACGGCATGCTGCTGGTCACCGGGCCGACGGGGTCAGGCAAGACGACCACGCTTTATGGTGCGCTTGATCATCTGAATGACCGCACGCGCAACATCATGACGGTGGAAGACCCGATTGAATATTCGGTCGACGGCATCGGCCAGATGCAGGTCAACCCCCGTACCGACCTGACCTTTGCCCGCGGCTTGCGCGCGATTCTGCGCCAGGACCCGGACGTGATCATGGTCGGCGAAATCCGCGACCGCGAAACAGCACAGGTTGCCGTGGAATCGGCGATGACCGGGCATTTCGTGCTGTCCACCCTGCACACCAACACCGCCATCGGGGCGGTGTCGCGCCTGATCGACATGGGGGTGGAGCGGTTCCTGCTGGCGCCCATGCTGGTAGGTGTCGTGGCCCAGCGCCTTGTGCGGCGGCTGTGCACCGACTGTCGGCGGGCGGAGCCTGCGACAACGGCGGATGCGGCGCTGGTCGACGGGCTGGTGGTGGGTGAGGCGATCCACCGGGCCGTCGGCTGCCCGGCCTGCCATGGGCAGGGCTATCGCGGACGGTCCGGCATCTATGAGGTCGTCGCGATAACGCGAACGATGGAGACGATGATCGGTGCCGGTGCATCCGAGGCCGACCTGACAGGTGCCGCGCGCGCCGATGGCCCCGGCCTGATTGCCGATGGCCTGCGCCAGATCCGGGCCGGTGTCACCACGGTCGAAGACGTGGCCCGCGTGGCGCAGGAAAGCTGACATCATGGGCGCCTATCAGTTCAAGGCGGTTGATGGCGCGGGCAAAACCCAGATCGGCGTGATGGAGGCCGTCTCGGCCGCCGCAGCCCGCCAGTCGCTGCGGGGCAAAGGCTGGCTGCCGCTGGAACTGTCGGAACGCGCGGCGGCACCGCAGGGAAAAGGCCGGAAAACAACCACCAGCCCGCGCCTGCCCCTGTCGGCCCTGAACCTTGTCACCCGGCAGATGGCCACCCTGCTGGGATCGGGTCTGCGCATCGAAGAGGCGCTGACGACGATTGCCAGCGGCCAGCCCCCCCGCGTCGCCTCCATCCTTTTGAACGTGCGCGCCACGGTCATGGAAGGGCGCAGTTTCGGCGATGCGCTGGCCACCTATCCGCAGGCCTTTTCCGAATACTACCGCGCCTCGGTGCGCGCGGGCGAGGCGTCGGGCAAGCTCGATCAGGTCATGACGCATCTGGCAGCGCATGTCGAACATCGCAGCCGCAACCGCCAATCCGTGCAGCTGGCGCTGCTGTATCCGGCCCTTCTGGGCGTGGTCAGCCTTGCGATCATCATGGCTCTGATGACCTATGTCGTGCCCGATATCGTCAAGGTGTTCCGTGACCGGGGGGCTGCCCTGCCGCTGCTGACACGCGGCCTGATCGCGATCAGTGATCTGGTGCGTGGATATGGCATTTATGCCTTGTTAGGCTCGCTTTTGCTGGCTTTCGGCGTTGAGCGCTGGTTGAAAAACCCCCGCAACCTGACGCGCTGGCATGGTGCGCTGGCCCGCGGGCGGATGACCGCGCGGCTGGTGCAGCGTCTGAATGCCACCCAATGCGCGGGCACGCTGGCGACCCTGCTGCAAAGTCAGGTGCCGCTGGTGGATGCCCTGTCGGCCTCTGCCGAGGTCATTCCCAATCTTTACATCCGCGACCGGATGCGCGCGGCGACCGACAAGGTCCGCCAGGGCATGTCACTGCAGCGCGCGATGTCCGAGGCGGCGGTCTTTCCACCGATGATGATCGCGATGGTGGCGAGCGGTGAGGCGTCAGGTCATCTGGGCCGCGCGCTGGACCATGCGGCCACCGAACAGCAGCGCGATCTGGATGCCTGGGTCAAGGCGGTGGTGGCACTGGTGGAACCCGCGATCCTGGTCATCATGGGTGGGTTGGTGATGGCCATGGTGCTGGCCATTCTACTGCCGATCATCTCGCTGAACGGGCTGGCCAATGGATAAGCCAGGCCCCTTACTGCGTGAACAGCGCCAAGGGCAGTTCGATCTGGCTGTCGCCACTGCTGGGCAGTCCGGGCACGAGGGCCGCCCCCGCCGCAAACACCGTCACGCGCAAGCGCGCGTCCGGCGTGACCAGCAGATTGCCCAGCGGCACGTCCGGCGCATCGACGCCTTTGATATCGACACCAACGCCATCCGCCGTCGTGGCGATCCCGGCCAGCAGGGCCGGCAGCGGCACATCCGTGACCGTGCCATCCACCCGGGCGCAACTGCCCTGCGCCAGACGCACCTGCCCCGTCGCTGCACGACTGGCGGGTGCGATCTCAACATTGGCGAGATCCACATCCGCCGTGGTGGCGCAGGTAATCTCCAGCCCCGGCATCACCGCGTCGATCAGCGACCATCCCATGCGGCCGCGAAGGGGGGCCAGGCGCGCCCCGCCGGGCCGCACCGCCCATTGCCCTGCCAGATCCGTCTCTGGCCCCGTCACGCGCAGATCGGCGACCCAGGCCAAGGCCATGACCGATGCGCCAACCCGGCCGTTCCACGTGGCGCTATGCCCGCCTGCAAAGTCGGCCTTGCCGTTCCAGACGGTGCCCGACAGAATGACATCGGCAGGCACCACAACGCCCGCCATCCGCACGGCAAACCCGACCGGCATCGTGACGGCAAACGTCACGGCCCCGGCCCCCAGGCCAAGGAGTGTCACCAGTGACCACGCCATCACGCGCCGCCGCCACGATGAACCGCCGAAGTTTTCTGCAATCGACATGCGCGCGGGGCCTTGTTCCTGTGCTCGGGCTGCCGATGCTGGCCGCCTGTGGTGACATTGCCCAGACCGCGGGGCGCAGTTCGGGGCGGGGCGGGCGTGATTTTGCCCTGCTGCTGCCCCTGACGGGCGAAGCGGCAGCCTTGGGTGAGAATATGGCGCGTGCCGCGTCGCTTGTCACGCAGGCAGGCGCACCCGACCGCGCGCCGAAAATCTATGATACCCAGGATACGGCCGAAGGCTCCGCCAATGCGGCACGCCAGGCCATTGATAACGGCGCAAAAATTCTGCTGGGCCCGCTGCGCGCCGATCAGACGGCGGGCGTGCTGGCCGTGGCGGGCAACCGGCCCGTCATCACATTTTCGAATGATGATACGCTGGGTGCGCAAGGCGCCTTCGTGATGGGGATCACGCCCGCACAATCGGTCGCCACGATGTTCAGTTATGCCCGCGCCCAAGGCCTGACCCGGATTGCCGTGCTCAGCCGCGCAGGGCCCCTCGGGCAGGCCACGGAAACGGCCGCACGCGCCCTTGCGGCGGCGGGCGGCATCACCATCACATCCGTGCTGCAGCGCGATCCGGACGATGGCGGGTTGCAGGGCGCACTGGGGCAGGCGCAGGCCGTGTTCCTGCCCGAAGGCGGGGCCACGCTGGCCGCCTTTGCCCGCGCGCTGCGGGGCAGTGATGTGCAACTTCTGGGGTCCGTGCAATGGGGTGTGGCCGATGTGACTGCCGACGCCAATCTT
>JAAFHS010000007.1 GCA_013298485.1 Rhodobacterales bacterium | reverse complement strand
CATTTCAGGATTGCGGCGTGGATGAGGTGGGCGAAATCTGCGTGTCGAACCCCGGCGTCTTTGCCGGGGCCACCTACACCGAGGCGGACAAGAACCGCGATCTTTACGCCCGCGAAAAATGGCTTCGCACCGGTGATCTTGGCCGCATCGATGCCGACGGGTATCTCTACATCACGGGCCGCGCCAAGGATCTCATCATCCGGGGCGGCCACAACATCGACCCCGCCATGATCGAAGAGGCGCTGATGGGCCATCCCGCCGTCGGCTTTGTCGGGGCCATCGGCCAGCCCGATGCGCATGCAGGCGAGGTGCCTGCGGCCTATGTCGAACTCGTCAAAGGCTCTGCCGCAACTGTGGCTGACCTCATGGAATTCGCCAAAGGGGCCATCAGCGAACGCGCGGCGATCCCGAAATATATCGAGATCATGCCCGAACTGCCGAAAACCGCCGTTGGCAAGGTGTTCAAGCCCGATCTGCGCCGCATGGCGACGACGCGCATTTACGATGCGGAACTCGCCGCTGCGGGCATCTCCGCCAAGGTTGCTGCGGTGGTGGAGGATAAAAAGCGCGGCCTTGTCGCCCGCATCGCGCGCAACGGTGCCGTCGACGAAGGCAAGGTGGCCGAACTGCTGGGCCAGCACACGCGCCCGTGGGAATGGGCCGACTGACCGGAAGACAGCGCAGCTCGTCAGCCTCGGGGTCTCAGACCTCCCTCGCGCCACCTCGCCCGTGTCCGGCCCACTGACGCTGACGGCATCCATGACGGATGGCTCCGCGGTCCGACGGAAGTGTATGAAGAAAGTCTTAAAACCCCTGTGGATAACTTCAGAATTTCGTTGATTTCATTGAATAAAGTTGAAAATTGACAGCCGTCAATTTTTGTCAGACCGCCCCGTCCAGCGCCACCAGATGGTTGTCCCAGGCCAGCGGCATCGTCTCCACCGCAGTGATGCCTGCCGCTGTGATCCGCGTCAGGGCCCCCGTGCCATCGGTGACCAGAAACCCGTCGCCCTGTGCGGCAATTCCCGATGCGTCGATGCGTGTCAGCGTCTGCTGGAATGCGCCGTCGATGCCGTAAATCTGGATCACTCCGCCATGCGACGAGGTGATCGCAATCTGGCCTGCCGTGGCCGCGATCGACCCCGCATAGCCCTGCATCCGCGCGGCCTCGGCCAGTGGTGCGGGGCAGAGCGTGATCTGATCCTCCTGCCACAGGGCCAGCAGCGGCACCGCCTCGGCCGGATCGCCCTCCCATTGCAGCGCCATGGCCACTCCGCCCGGGATCAGCGTCAGGTGCCGGATCGAATTCTGGACATACTCCTGCGGCATCTCGGCCAGCGACAGCAACGTGCCATCCCCGTCCAGCCGCGCGAGCGAGGCGCGCATCGTGTCAAGGTTCAGCTTCGTGCGGTCCGTGGGGTCGGTCGCGATGCCGCCATTGGCCACGATCAGACTGCCATCCGGCAGGCGTTTCAGGTCATGTGGCCCGATGCCATGTGTCAGCACCTCGCCGGTTCGGGTAAAGCCCGCCGTCTCCCATATCCCCATGATGCCTGCACTGTCATCGGCGCGCTGTTCCGCGGTGTAAAGGCGCGTGCCATCCGCGCTGAACGCACCATGCCCGTTGAAATGGCGGTTCCCGGGCGGGGCCAGCCGGTGTGCCACGGACCCGGTCACCGCATCCAGCACCAGCGCGAAAGTGCCGGGGCGGCGGGCAAAGGCCACGGCCAGGGCCTGTGTCGGATGCGCCGCCGCCGCATGGCCGCGCGCGGGCAGGGGCAGGTCGAACAGGCTGTGCCCCGCCGCCGACAGGCCGTGCAAGGCGAAGGTGCCGTCGGCGAGCTGTGCTGCGGCGAGGTAGGACGGATTGCCCGCCTCGGCCCAGCTCATGCGGGGCAGGGTGGCGGCAGCAAGCCCGGCAAGGAAGGCGCGTCTGCTGGCCATCAGTCACCATCCGCTGCGTTGAAACCCACGCCCACGCCCAGCGCATCGCCGATTTCGGTCACGGCGGCATCCTGTGCGGCCTGCACCTGCTGGCCCAGTATCTCCAGCTTCAGCCAGGCCGCGGGATCGGTGATCCCCGCCAGCGTCGGATCGGGCAGGGCGGCGGCACTCGCAATCGCCCGGTCAAAGGCGGCAAGTGTCGTCACCGCGTCCGGGTCAAGTGCCGCCGCATAATCACGCAGTGCCGTCAGCGACAGCACGATATTGCGCCCCGCACGACCCGAGGCCTTGGCCTCGGCCCGGTCCGGGCGCGGCGCATCAAAGGTGCCAAGGGGGCGGGCGATGCGGCTTTCCTTCACAAACTCGATGCCGGTGATCAGCTGCGTGAACAGCGCCTGCCGCGCCTCAACCTCGGACAGAAAGCGCGTATTTCCGTCCGCACCCGCCGTCAGCACCGCATCGGCAAAGCCGCCCTCCCACCCCGCCTGCACATCACGGGCGGTCTGGGCAAGATCGGCGGCGGTCGTGGCCATCAGCGCGCAGGGGTAGTCGCCTGTCAGCGGGGCCTCGGGGTAAAGCAGCCGCTCCATCGCCATCAGGCCGCGCACGGCAACCGATGCCTGCCGGAACGCCACCGGGTCCAGCCCCATCGGATCCATCCCCGCAATCATTGCCGCCTGCTGTTTCGCGCCCATGCCCTTGGGGTCGGGCCAGAAGGCAATGGCCAGCGCCCGCCCCTCATCCTCCACCGGGCCCAGGCGGATATGGGCAATCCCGAGCCAGGCATCAAAGGCCGCGTTCCAGGCAGGCCGCAGCTGATCGGGCGCGCAGGTGGTTTCGGCCATCATCGCAAGGCCCGCCGCAGTTTCGGTGAAATTGGCATAACCGGGCAGGATATGGTCTGTGACCGCCGTCGGCACATCGGCCAGGGCAGGCGTGGCAAGCAGCAGTCCGGCAAGGATCATGGCACGCATCACAGACTCTCCAGAAAGGCGATCAGGGCGTCGCGGTCGGGTTTGGGCAAGGCCACCACGGCATCGCGCGCGGCCTGCGCCTCGCCCCCGTGCCACAGGATCGCCTCCAGCAGCGACCGCGCGCGCCCGTCGTGCAGAAATTCGGTATGGCCGCTGACCTGCTCTGTCAACCCGATCCCCCACAAGGGCGGCGTGCGCCATTCGGTGCCTGTGGCGCGCCCCTCGGGCATCCCGTCAGCCAGCCCCGCGCCCATGTCATGCAGCAACATGTCGGTATAGGGCCAGATCAGCTGAAAGCTTTGTTCATCCTGCCCGTCCAGCCGGTTGGTCACCTGGTTCGGCACATGGCAGGCTGCGCATTGTGCGCTGTAGAAGATTTCCTTGCCGCGCAGCACCTGCGGATCATCAACGCCCCGCCGCGCGGGCACGCCCAGATTGCGCGCATAGAACGTGATCAGATCGAAGGATTCGTTGTCCACCTCCAGCCCGTCCCGGATGCCCGGTTCCTGCCCATGAGGTGCGGTCCGGCAATCGTCTTGCGCCGCCGTGCATTCGCCCCAAGGGTCCGGATGGATACCCGATGACAGCCCCATATCGCCCGAAAACGCGCCCGCCGATTGTTCGCGGATCGTGGGTGCCCCCGCCTTCAGGCCGAACCGGCCCAGCATGGGTGCGCCGAACTCCGCACTCATCACGATATTCGAGCGCCCCGAAATGCCGTCGCCATCTGCATCATCGGGGTCTTCGCGCGCGAGGATATCCGCCGCCGGGATCGCCTCCAGCAGCCCCAGCCCGATCATCTGTGGGGCGACACGCGGTGACAGCATGAGGTTGGGGTACAGCGGGCCATAGGCGGGATCGGCAATCCCATAGGTCGGCGCGCGCAAACGGACAATGCTGCCATCCGCCAGCGTCACGGGCATCTCTGCATAGCTGATCGTCATCTGCCCTTCCGCGACCTGCCCGGGGCTCGCGAAATCCTGCAACTGCTTGCCGTAAACCGGGTCGGCCTGCGTCGCCAGATAGTCTTCGATCCCCTCGGGCGCTGTGCCGCCCGGCTGGGCGATGCGCAGAAACATTGACACGCCGCGTTCGCCCGGTTCCGGCACATGCCCGCGCCCGTCCTTCAGATGGCAGTCCTGACAGGCCCGCGCGTTATAAAGCGGCCCCAGGCCGTCGGATGCAAGGGTCGAGGCCGGGGCTGCGATCCAGGTCTTGCGAAACAGCGCGTTGCCCAGATTGAAGTCGAACTCGCCGTCAAAACGCATGTTGCCCGAAAAAAATGAAAACGCATCCGCCGTGCCCGTGGCCCGCACTGTCGCTGCCCCCCCCGACATTTCCTCAAACGGCTGGGGGGCGCTGAAATCCGTCGGTGCCGCCAGCACGCTTGCGATCCGTGCAGCCTCTGCGTCCGTGCGCGGCACGACCGGCAGATGGCGGTCATCCAAACCTTGTGCTCCTGCGGGCAGGGCGAGGCAAAGGGAAAGGAACACGGGCAGGCGCATGATCGTGGATCGTCCTTATTGCCCCTTGATCAGTCACGCAGGGCGAGGGTTTTGGCGATGCGGCACGGGGCCACGGGGTCTATTGAAACACCGCATTCTGGTTGTCCAGACTGTCGGAACCTTCGAACGCTGCCGTCAGCCCCAGCACGCTCATCGCACGCTCAATCGACGCGGTCTGCGCAATCAACCCATTCACGCCGCCCATGATCAGCGCCTCGCCTTCCGCATTGCCGGGGGCGAGCATCTGGTCATAGGCCATCGCACCACTGTCGGCCTTGGCCTTCAGTGCCGCAAGCGCATCCATCGTTGCGGCCAGTGCCGCCGTCAGTTGCGCATCGACCGCAGGATCGGCCGCCGCCACCAGATCGGACAGTGACGCGCCGCTGACAACCGTGCCGTCAATGCGGGTGTAGCTGCCCAGATAGGCGTTCTGGACACCCAGCCCGTCATAGAAATGGCTGTTGTGCGTGTTGTCGGAAAAACAGTCATGCTCCTCCTCCGGATCGTTCAGCAGCAGGCCCAGCCGCATCCGCTGCCCCGCCAACTCGCCATAAGACAGGCTGCCCATGCCCGTCAGCATCGCATTCAGACCCGCTGCCGGATCCGTCGTCACCGCCGCCCGCGCGGGGCCGCCCACAGCCCAGTTTGCCGCCATCTCCTCCAGATCAGCGACCAGCAGGTCGGTCGCGGCCACCAGATAGGCCGCCCGCCTGTCGCAATTGCTGTTGGTGCAGGCATCCCCGGTCGCATAGTCGCTGGCAGGCCGCGCGCCTGCACCCGGACCCGTGCCGTTCAGATCCTGTCCCCACAGCATGAATTCAATCGCATGATAGCCTGATGCCACATTGGACTCGATCCCGTCCGCCTCGTGCAGGGTATCGCGGATCAGCGCAGGCGTGATGACCGTTGCATCAATGTCCGTGCCCGACAGCGTGAAGGTTGGCGAGGAGACAACGTTCAGCGTGGCCAGCAGGTTTTCCTCCGTCGGCCCGCCATAGGATGCATCGACATAGTCCATCAGCCCTTCATCCAGCGGCCATGCGTTCACCCGGCCCTCCCAATCATCCACAATCGGGTTGCCGAAGCGGTAGACTTCGGTCTGCTGATAAGGCACCCGCGCCGCGAACCACGCGTCCTTGGCCGCCTGTTGTGTCGTGTCCGTGGGCGATGCGACAAAGGCGTTGACCGCCGCCTGCAGCGCTTTTGCCGTGATCAGGCTGTCTTCATACTTTGCCGCCGCGATGTCGGCATAGGTCTCCACCACCTCCGCAGGGGTCACGGCAAAAGCGGGCAAGGCAACGGTGCAGAACGCTGCGGCAAGGGTCAGTTTCATGAATGCTCTCGTTACTTGGTCAGGATCAGTTTTCCGGCCCGCGTGATGCGCAGCGCATAGACCTGCCCGTGCAGCACGATGCGCGCCTGCGCAGCCCCGCCCGTCAGTTCGGTCGCGTCGTGTACGGGGATCGCGGTATCGGCCAGATGGGCAAAATCGGCTTGCGCATTCATGGCCGTGCCTCCATCCGGTCGAACGGGGACTGGATGTCCATGCGCCGGACTATCTGGCGCAGCGCCAGCAGGATCGTGGCCAGGGGGGTGGTGTCGGAACGGGTCATCGCAGGAAACCTCCGGGTAAGTGACGATGAAGGTCCGGGCTACCCAACGGATCGTTGCGGGCTGGCTTGGAACGCACTGAAAAGGTGACTGAAAAAGTTGGTTATGTAAAGGCGATAAATTCACTCAACAAATTTTTGACCACATGTGCCGTCACATGGCCGCCGCCGTCACCTCCACCTCCACCAGGAATTCGGGCCGTGTAAAGCCTGTGACAATGACCAAAGTCGATGCCGGCAGACGCACCACGCCTGCCAGCCAGGCATCCCGCGCCGCCATGTAGGCCGCCATGTGGCTGCGGTCCGTCACGAACGCATTGATGCGAATCACATCCCCCGGCCCCATGCCCGCCGCGGCCAGAATCGCAGCACAGTTGGCAAAGCACAGGTCCGCCTGCGCGCGTGGATCCTGCGGCACCGTATCATCCGCGCGGATGCCCAACTGCCCCGATGTGACCACCAGCCGCGCCCCGCCTGGCACCTCCACCCCATGCGCATAGCGCGCAAAAGGGCGGCGGATCGTTGAAGGCTGCAAGGTTTTCATGGCATTTCTCCCACAGGTGACGCCCCCATGTTCCCGATCCGCCGCCCTTAGGCAATGGGGCATCCCCGCCCATCCGTCGCACCGCGGCCTGCCCATATTTGCGCCATCAGCCTTGCCAGATGCCACTTACTTGGGCTTTGTTGGGATCAAGGCGGAAATGGGGGCGGCGCGGCCCTACCCGGTGCGCGCCGGGCCCCTAGGCTGATGTCGGACAAGAATCAAAAACAACCGGAGGATCACGTGTCGAAATTTTTGAAAACAACGGCGCTCACGGCGCTGACAGTTTCGTTTGCCGGGGCGGCCTTTGCCGAAAACGTCGCCGTGACCTTCGGCACCAACTGGGTCGCCCAAGCCGAACATGGCGGCTATTATCAGGCCGTGGCCGATGGCACCTATGCTGCCTGCGGTCTGGATGTCACGATCCTGCCGGGTGGGCCGCAGGTCAACAACCGCGCACTGATGATTGCGGGACAGGTCGATTTTCACATGGGCGGCTCCACCCTTGACGCTTTTTCCGCCGTGCAGGAAGGCCTGCCTATCGTGACCGTCGCCGCCTCTTTCCAGAAAGACCCGCAGGTCATTGTTACCCATCCCGGGGCTGCCGCGTCCTTTGCCGATCTGGTCAAGCTCGACAAGGTGCTGATCTCGGACGGTGGCGTGCTGACCTTCTGGGCCTGGATGATCCAAGCCTACGGCTTTAAACCCGAACAGCGCGAGGTCTACACATTTTCCTCAGCGCCGCTGATCGCCAATACGACTTGGGGCATGCAGGGGTATCTGTCGTCCGAACCGTTCTTCTTCGAAAAGGAAACGGGTATCAAACCGGATGCCTGGCTGATCGCGGATGCGGGCTATACAGCCTATTCCACGACGATCGAGACGATGGCTGATACCATCGCGAACCGCCCCGACGTCGTGAAGTGCTTTGTTGATGGTTCGGCCATCGGCTGGACGAATTATCTGTATAACGACAATGCGGCGGCCAACGCGCTGATCAAGGCTGACAATCCCGAAATGACGGATGAGGCGATTGCCTATGGTATTGCGGCCATGAAAGAACATGGCATCGTCTTTTCGGGTGAGGCGCTGACGTTGGGGGCAGGTGCCATGACCGATGCGCGGGTCGAGGATTTCTTCAACAAGATGGTAGCCGTGGGTGCCGTGCCTGCCGATCTGGACTGGAAATCCTCCTATACCCTGCAATTCGTCAATCAGGGGGTCGGGCTTGACCTCAAGCCCGCCGAATAACGCCCTGACCGGCTGACCTGTCACGGGGGGCGTCCGGCGCCCCCCTTTCTTTCCGGATGACCGATGACCGATCTTTCCCACCGTCCCGTCCTGCCGCAAAGCCAGCGCCCCCGGCTGCTGGAAATGGCGGGCATATCAAAGGTGTTCAACGGCAGTATCACCGCGCTCGATGGGATGAACCTGACGTTGAATGAGGGTGATTTTCTGTCACTTCTCGGTCCCTCCGGCTGCGGCAAATCCACGGCTTTGCGCCTGATTGCGGGCCTGATGCGCCCCACCACAGGGCGGATCATCTGGAACGGCGCGCAAGACCGCGGCGATATCGGCGTCGTGTTTCAGGAACCGACCCTGATGCCTTGGGCGACGGTCGCGAAAAATGTCTGGCTGCCCTTCCGCCTGCGTGGCCAATCTTTCGCCTCGGTCAAGGACCGCATCGCGACCGCGCTGAAACTCGTGGGGCTTGAGAATTTCCATGATGCCTATCCGCGCGAATTGTCCGGCGGCATGAAGATGCGGGTGTCCATCGCCCGCGCCTTTGTCACCAACCCGCGCCTGATCCTGATGGATGAACCCTTTGCCGCCCTGGACGAAATCACCCGCCAGAAACTGAACGATGACCTTCTCGCCCTGAAAGACAAGATCGGCTGCACCGTCATCTTCGTCACCCATTCGGTGTTCGAAAGTGTCTTTTTGTCCGACCGCATTGTCGTCATGGCCGCGCGCCCCGGCCGCGTGGTGCAGGAACTGACCGTCGATGCCCCCTACCCGCGCGATATGGAGTTCCGCACCTCACCCGACTACGCCGCCCAGACCCATGTCGTCTCGGACGCACTGCGCATTGCCATCGGGGATCACAGCCATGACGCCCACTGATCCCGCCTTCGACGCGGATGAGGCCCGCCGAGCCCGCAACCGCCGGATTGAAGCCGTTGCACGCTGGGCGCTGCCCCTTGCCGTCGTCATCCTGACGATCATCGTCTGGAACTGGTTTTCCAATTCATCCGCGACGCGCGGCATGATTTTCCCGGCGCCGCCAAAGGTCTGGGCGCGGTTTCTGGCCGATTACGGCATGCTCTTCACCTCGCTGATGGTCACGCTGAAAATCACCTTCATGGCCCTTGCCATCGCCATCATCGGCGGCGTCGCCCTTGCGATCCTGTTCACCCAAAGCCGCTTTGCCGAACTGATCTTCTTTCCCTATGCGGTGATCCTGCAGGTCACCCCCATCGTCTCCATCGCGCCTTTGATCTTCATCTATGTGCAGGATCCCCTTGCCCGCGTCCTGATCTGCGCCTGGATCGTGGCGTTCTTCCCCATCCTGTCCAACACCACGCTCGGCCTCAAATCCACCGACAGCAACCTGCGCGACCTTTACGCCATCTATGGTGCCACCTGGTGGCAGAAGCTCCTCTTCCTGCAACTCCCCTCCGCCATGCCCTATTTCCTCGGCGGTCTGCGCATCGCCGGCGGCCTTGCCCTGATCGGTGCCATCGTTGCCGAATACGTGGCAGGCATCAGCGGCTCCGGCTCCGGCCTTGCTTTCCGCATCCTCGAGGCGAGCTATCGCCTGAACTATCCCCGCATGTTCGCGGCCCTCATCATGATCGCCATCGTCGGCGTCATCATCTTTGCCGCCACCACCTTCATCTCGTGGTTCTTCCTCAGGAAATGGCACGAAAGTGCCCTGCGGCGCGAGGTATGATGGATTTCCTGCACCTGCCTGGCGGCCCCGTGACGCTGGAAAACGTGACCATCCCCGCCTGCCTGCTCGGCCGGCAGGGCGACCTCGTCCGCACCAATATCTCCATCGCGGATGGCCGCATCGCCCCCGAACAGCCCATCGGCGTCGATATGAAGGGTGCCATGGTCCTGCCTGCCTTCATCGACATGCACACCCACATCGACAAAGGCCATATCTGGCCCCGCAGCCCCAATCCCGACGGCACGTTCATGGGGGCGCTGACGGCAGTGGGCACCGATTGCCGCGCGCGCTGGACCGCGGCAGACGTCCGCACCCGCGCCGATTTCTCGCTTCGGACCGCTTACGCCCACGGCACCCGCGCGATGCGCACCCATATCGACAGCGCCCCCCCGCAGGATGCCATCAGCTGGCCCGTCTTTGATGATCTGCGCACCGCATGGGAAGGCCGGATCGACCTGCAGGCCGCCTGCCTGATCGGCTGCGAAGGGTTCTCCACCACCGGCCCCTTCGCCAAAACTGCGCAGATCGTGGCGGGTCACGGCGGTGTTCTGGGCATGGTCACCTACCCCGTGCCCGATATCCCCGCCCGCATCCGCGATTTCCTGAACATGGCGATGAAACTGGGTCTTTCCGCCGATTTCCATGTCGATGAAACCCTCGACACCAACTCCAACACTCTGCGCGAAATTGCCAGCGCCGTCCTTGACACGGGCTATGACGCCCCCGTTGTCGTCGGCCATTGCTGTTCTGTCAGTGCAATGGCCGAATCCGATGCACTGACTACCCTCGATCTCGTCGCAAAGGCAGGCCTGCACGTCGTCAGCCTGCCAATGTGCAACCTTTACCTGCAGGATCGCGAGGCGCACCGCACCCCCCGCCTGCGCGGCATCACCCTGGTGCATGAAATGCGGGCCCGTGGGATTAATGTCAGCTTCGCCTCCGACAACACCCGCGATCCGTTCTACGCCTACGGTGATCTCGACATGCTGGAGGTCCTGCGCGAGGCGACACGCATCGGCCATCTGGATCACACCACGCCCGACTGGGTGCAATCCGTGCTGTCGGGTCCCGCCCGCGCCTGCGGCTTTGATGTGCCCAGCCTTGCCATCGGCGCGCCCGCCGACCTCGTGATCTTCAAGGCGCGCGACTGGTCCGAAGCCTTCTCGCGTCCGCAGTCTGACCGCATCGTGCTGCGCGATGGCCGCCAGATCGACCGCACACCACCCGACTACGCCGAACTCGACCACCTGATGGGAACACCATGAACCTAGACGCCGCCAAAGCCGCCCTTGCCCATCTCGACATCGACGAAAACCCGGTGTCGGTCAAAGCCAAGAGCCGCGATTTTTTCTGGTATTCGCCCGTATTGAAAGCCCGCCTCGATCATGTCACCGCCGATTTCGTGGTCGCGCCCCGGAATGAAGCTGAAGTGATCGAAGTTCTGCGCGTGGCCCATGCCCATGACGTGCCAGTGACGGTGCGCGGGGCAGGGACGGGCAACTACGGCCAGGCCATGCCCCTTGCGGGCGGCATCATCCTGCATATGAAGCACATGAATGCGGTCAAAGCCGTGCATCCGGGTCGCGTCATCGTGGAACCAGGGTGCCTTTTGAAGGACGTGGACGTCGCGACAAAGCCTTCGGGGCAGGAGATCCGCATGTTCTCCTCCACCTACGCCACCGCCACCATCGGCGGTTTCATCTCCGGCGGCTCCGGCGGTGTCGGCTCCTGCACATGGGGGGTCTTGCGCGATCTCGGCAACATCATCCGCCTGCGCGTAGTCACGATGGAGGCTGCGCCCCGCATCCTCGAATTCACCGGTGAAGAACTGCACCGCGTCAGCCACGCTTATGGCACCAACGGCATCATCACCGAGTTGGAAATGCCGCTCGCCCCCGCCTACGACTGGGTGGAGATTTTCATGACACTCCCCGATTTAGCCCAGACCGTCGATTACGCCGCAGCTTTGGGCCGCGAAGACGGCATCCTGAAAAAACTGATCTCGGCCTACGAATCCCCCATTGCGCAAGACTATTTTCAGCGCGTCGCCCCGCATGTGCAGCCCGGCGATAACCTTCTGGGCCTGATGATCGCGCCCCATGCGATGGATGGCTTCCTGACCTTCACCGCGCGCTATCTCGGTGCAAAAGTCATCTACCGCTCTGACGAAACCCAATGGCCCCGCGAACCCGGCCCCGTCTATGAATACGGCTGGAACCACACCACCCTGCGCGCGCTGAAGGTCGATCCCGCCATCACTTATCTGCAGGTCCGCTACCCCCCCGGCACCTATGCCGAAAAAATCGCCGCCATCCGCGCGGCCTTCCCGGGCGAGGTGATCCAGCATCTCGAGCTTATGCGCGAAAACGGGCAGGTGATGTTCGCAGGCCTCTCGCTCGTCCGCTTCACCTCCGAGGCGCGCCTCGACGCCATCATCCGGGCGCATGAGGATATGGGCTGCATGGTCTTCAACCCGCACCGCTACACGCTGGAGGAAGGCGGGCGGCAATCCGTCGATGACCGCCAACTCGCCTTCAAACGCGAGGCTGATCCCAAGGGCCTGCTCAATCCAGGCAAGATGATCGCATGGGACGACCCTCACTGGGATTACGCAAAAATGTATGCCTACCCCAAACTCCAAGTCGCCGAATGACCCCCGCCTTCCTCCGTTCTCAACTATCCCCGCCGGAGGCTCCCACCCATCCGCCGCGCAGGTCCCCGGAATGACCCGCGCCCTCGTCCTCTTTGCTCATCCGTGTGAGGAAAGCTTTTCCGCCGCCCTGAAAACCACCGTCGTGGATACGCTGACAAAACGTGGCTGGGACGTTGATCTGTGCGACCTTTACGCCGAAGGCTTTGATCCTGTCCTCACCGCCGCTGAGCGGCGTGGCTACCTCACCATCCCCGCCAATACTGGACCCGTGCAGGGTTACGTCGACCGCCTGCGCGCCGCCGATGCGCTGGTCATGGTTTTTCCCGTCTGGAACTTCGGCTTCCCCGCCATCCTCAAGGGCTTCTTCGACCGCGTCTTCCTCCCCGGTGTCAGTTTCACCCTTGAGGCGGGCCTTGTCGCCCCTGCGCTGACCAACATCCGCCGCATGGCCGCCGTCACGACCTACGGGGCCACCCGCTGGCGCGCCTTTCTCGCCGCCGATCCGCCCAAACGTGTGATAAAACGCGCACTCTGGTTCGTGGCCCGCCCCGACAAATGCCGATATCTGGCGCTGCACGACATGAATCGTGTTACAGATGAAGGGCGCCGTCGCTATATCGCGGCGGTGCAACGCGAGATGGAGCATTTCTGATGCGCGCTCTTGTGGTGTATTGTCACCCGAAAAACGACAGTTTCAACGCAGCCGTCAAAGACCTCGTCCTGAAAAAGCTGCAGGCCGCCGGGGCCGAGGTCCGCCTTTGCGACCTTTACGGCAAAGGCTTCCAGCCCATCCTCACCACGCGCGAATGGGAAGGCTATCTCACCTGTCCGGACAACTGCGATCCCGTCGCACAGGATGTCGCCGACCTCAAATGGTGCGATACTCTGATCTTTGTCTATCCGACCTGGTGGTATGGCCTGCCCGCCATGCTGAAGGGCTGGCTCGACCGCGTCATGCTGCCCGGCGTCGCGTTCCTGATGCCTGATGCCACGCACAAGAACATCCGGCCCGGCCTGCGCCACATCACGCGTCTTGGCGTCTTCACAACCTGCGGCGCCAGCCGCTGGCTCACCTGGATCATCGGTGCGCCCGGCAAGCGCACCCTGATGCGCGGTGTGGGTTTCCTCTGCGCGCCCCGAAAACGCAGCACCTTCGCCGCGCATTTCCTGATGGACAGCTCGACAGAGGTCAGCCGCCGTGCCCACCTTGCCCAGGTCGCCCGCCGGATGGACCGTCTGATCGGTCGCCCTGTCACCGTGACGCTGACCAATGCCCTGCCCGAGGCCGCCGAATGACACGCCGTCACGATTGGGCCGATTATCGAGCGCCCGAATTCGCAGGCCTCGATCCGCTGCGCACCATCGCCATCCTGCCTACTGCCGCCATTGAACAGCACGGTCCCCACCTGCCCGTTGGCGTCGATACCATGATCGCCGAAGGCTTGCTTGGCCACCTGCGTACCCAGTGCCCCGATGATCTCGACATCCGCATCCTGCCCACGCAATCAGTCGGCAAATCCAACGAACATCTCTGGGCCGCAGGCACGCTGACCCTGACGGCTGAAACGGCCCTTGCCGCATGGGTCCAGATCGGCTTGTCCGTCGCGCGTGCTGGGGTCCGCAAGATCGTCATCATCAACAGCCACGGCGGCAACCTTGATCTGATCTCCATCCTGTCGCGTGAGCTTCGTGTCCGCGCGGGCATGGTCGCCGTCAAGGCGCAATGGGCCAGCTTTGGCGCGCCAGAGGGCCTGTTTTCAGAACAGGAAAGCCGCTTTGGCATCCACGGTGGCGATGCGGAAACCAGCCTCATGCTTGCCTTCCGCCCCGAATGCGTCGACATGACCGCCGCCCAGGATTTCCGCTCGACCGCCGAGGCGGCCCCCATCCCCCCCATCGGCCCCATCAGCCTGGCTTGGGTCAGTTCTGATCTGAACCCCCACGGTGTCGTGGGTGAGGCGCATCTTGCCACGGCGGAAAAAGGCGTGGCTCTTGCCGCCCATATGACCGCAGGCATGATCGCCCTGCTGCGGCAGGTGCGCGACCTGCCCCTTGACGGTTACGCCCCCATCCCCGGCTGAATTGCAAAGACATCCATGAACATCATCGCGCACACCGCCGCCGCCAGCCGCGCCGCACGCACCCGCATCAAGGGTCTGATCTATGAAACCCCCCTGATCCCCTCGCGCGGGGTGGCCGAGGCGACCGGCGTCAACCTGTTCTTCAAGGCCGAGAATTTCCAACACACAGGCTCGTTCAAACTGCGCGGCGCGTCGAACAAGCTGGCGCTGCTGGGGCAGGAGGCCCATGCCATCACCGCCTCCTCCGGCAACCACGGCATCGCCTGCAGCCATGCCGCCGCCCGCACGGGCACCAAGCTGACCGTTGTCTTACCCGAAACCGTCGCCCCCGCCAAACTCGCCCGCATCCGCGCCTATGGCACCGATGTCATCATTCACGGCGCACATTCGGGTCTGGCCGAGGCGCATGCCCTGCACCTGTCGCAGGACCGGGAAATCCCCTACATCTCCCCTTACAACGATGCCGACATCATCGCGGGGCAGGGGACAGCCGGCCTCGAAATGCTGGATCAGCATGCGGAGCTTGATGCCGTCTTCATCAGCCTCGGTGGCGGTGGCCTCGTCAGCGGGATCGGTGCTGCCCTCAAATCCGCCCGACCCGGCATCAGGATCATCGGCGTCTCCGCCACCGCCTCTGCCGCCCTTGCCGCCGCCATCCAGGCAGGCCATGTGGTCGACGTGCCCCATACCGATACCCTCGCCGATGGCGTGGCGGGTGGGATTGACGAAGGCTCCCTCACCCTGCCCATCGCCAGCGCCGTGATCGACGATCTGCTGTGGTGCTCCGAGGATGAGATCAGGGGCGCTTTACGCGCCTACGCCCACAAGGAACACCAGATCGTGGAGGGTGCGGCGGCACTGGCCCTCGCAGGCTTCCTGCAGGTGGAAGACCAGTGGCTGGGCCGCAATGTCGCCGTGGTCACCTGCGGTGCCAACTATGATGAGGCAAAGGTGATGGCGGTGATCGCGTAAGGCGGGGTTCACCCGGCCATTGCGCGGCGAGTCGGGGGGAACCCAGACCTACGAATGCCCCGCCGGGGTGCCAATATGACGGCGCACCAACCGCCCCGCACCGTGGTGCGCAATGAATGCATATCCTACAACTCGCTTTGGGGTTGCTTCAGGGATGCAAGCACTTCGATTGGTGTCGGGTGATCCAAGGGCAACTCAAAATGACGGTCCAACATTGAGTTATAATATTTCAGAATTTTCTCTACATCATCCATAGAAATCAATGCAGATGAAATTGCTCGACGTAACAGCTCCCTAACACGCTTGCCGCGGAATTGTCCCCTCACGTTGCCAAGCCTCTCAACAAGTATAAATGCTTCCCAAGGCTCAATTAATTTTGGGCTATCACTAAAAAAATGCCTAAATGCACGATGAAATCCATAAACTGATCTATCGTACCGAGCAGTGACCAAGTACCCATCTAAAATTTGGCGTTTGGACCAAACGGACTCGATCCACTTGGCTAGCAGCATTTCTACAATTTTGCGACGAACAGTAGGTGAAAGTCGAACTATAAAGTTACTTCTGACAAACTGTTGAGTGATCGAACTGCCCCCCCCCGCAAACTTTTTCTTCATTCTTGCATAGATAGCGCGCCCGACACCTTTCCAGTTTATACCACTATGCTCAAAAAACTCGCCGTCTTCTAGAAAAACTGCAACCTTATCTATGCAAGCGAAGTCAGAGTGCAAACGCTTTGCTTCAGCAATATCTAGTTTAATTCCGTAAATTGAGGTGTTTAGACCAGTAGTAATTTCCACGTTCAGGAGGCGTGCAATCAATAAGCTTAGCCATAAAAGTATATTCTCATCAACTTCACGTAGCTGCCATTTAAAAAATGACAAGCCAAGAAGGTACCAAATGAACCCAAAGTAAATGGGACGAAAGCCTTCAAGCTGAGGCAGAGATGTCTCCGCAGCAACTACTATCATCGCAGACGGACCAAGAAGAAATGTGGATGTCAGAGCGGACAGTAGCACCATATGCACAGGAAAAGACTGGTAGGAAAAAAATCCTGGAAAAATCTTTATTGCAAAAGGATTATCTGCCCCTTCAATGCGCCAATTGGGAAGAACAAGGTTATTCTCACCGTAACTTACTCCGAGCATTCTTCTCAATACAATTACTTTTCTGCTAGCAAATATTCTCGACTTGTGAAGATATGATAAATGAACAATTGAAAGGAATGAAAACAGAAGAATAGAACAAAGTACAATTAGTCTAAGTGTTTCTTCGTTCGTACCTGCAGTGGCAAGTTCAACTTTGTACTCAGAAGTCTTCAGAGCAGCAAATGTTGCTGCGGTTGATATTAGTGCGGTAATATTGGTTGCCCAAGTTATGGATTCATCGGTCGATCCCACTCTCGCACAAGCGAAGTTGTACTCAGCAAGGCCTATTTCAGGCTCTATCTTGTGGTTGGGAAAATACCTTTCATTCTCCGGCGACAAAATAACTACTCCAATGCTCTAGTAGTGCGTCGAAGATGGTGCGGAAAGCCATCAAAAATCAAGAAGATACCTCACACCAGCCTTGCCCCCTCCACCGCCGCCCGCACGAAATCCGCAAACAGCGGATGCGGCGCAAACGGCTTCGACTTCAACTCCGGATGAAACTGCACCCCGATGAACCAAGGGTGATCCTTGACCTCCACGATTTCCGGCAGCTTGCCATCCGGGCTCATCCCCGAAAAGATCAACCCACAGGCCTCCAGCCGCTCGCGGTACTTCACATCCACCTCATACCGGTGCCGGTGCCGCTCCTCGATCACCGTGCCGCCGTACACCCCCGCCACCTTCGACCCCGCCAACAGGTTCGCCGTATAGGCCCCCAGCCGCATCGTGCCGCCCTTGTCGTCGCCCAGTTTCCGCGCCACCACATGGTTGCCCTGCACCCATTCCTTCAGGTGATAGACCACCGGCGTGAACCGTTTGCCCCCCGCTTCCACGTCAAACTCCTCCGACCCCGCGTCCGCAAGACCGGCAAGGTTGCGTGACGCCTCGATCACCGCCATCTGCATGCCCAGACAGATCCCCAGGTACGGCACGCCCTTTTC